>JBFKCZ010000057.1:0-9915 GCA_041620035.1 Pseudomonadales bacterium | reverse complement strand
AGGTTGCCGCACCCGAATCTGGAGCGACCATGGACTGGCACGGTTGGTTCACCCTCGCATTGGTTGCCGGCACCCTCGCAACCCTGGTGTTCACGCGGCTCGCCCCCGACCTCGTACTCATGGGTGTCGTCGTACTGCTACTGGTTACCGGGACCCTGGACGCCACGTCTGCACTGATCGGATTCTCCAACAGTGGCGTCGTGACCGTTGCGGCACTGTTCATCGTCGCCGCGGGTTTGCGGACCACGGGGGCGGTGGACCTGCTCATCGATCGCGTTCTGGGCCGCCCCACGACCGTGCGACGCGCGATCGGCCGGCTGACGCTCCCCGTGATCGGTGCCAGCGGATTTCTCAACAACACCCCGCTCGTCGCGACCCTCATTCCTGCCGTGAGCCGATGGAGCAAGCTGATCGATGTGCCGGCCGACCGCTTGCTGATGCCGCTGTCCTACGCCGCGATACTCGGCGGCACGATCACCATGATCGGCACGTCGACCAATCTCGTCGTGAATGGCACCTACCAGACCTTGACTGGAGAGGAAGGTTTCGCGCTGTTCGACGTCGCTCCGGTCGGCCTCGCCGTCGCCGGCGCCGGGTGGCTCTTTCTCGTTCTCCTGCTGCCAAGGCTGCTGCCGTCGCGCACCAGCCACGAACCGGTTTTCTCGAGTGCCAAGCAGTTCACCCTCGAGGTGGCGGTCGCGCAAGACGGACCGCTGGTCGGCAAGACCGTTGCCGAGGCGGGTCTCCGCGGCCTGCGCAAGATCTATCTGATGGAGATCGAACGCCGCGGCGCGATCATCAGCGCCGTCCCCACCGAGGAACGCCTGCAGGGCGGCGACCGCCTGGTGTTCGCCGGAGAGACCGACGCGATCGTGGACCTGTTGCGCATCAACGGCCTCGTACCCTCGGATTCGTCCGACCCAGTCATCGCGCGGCCGTTTCCCGAACGGGTGCTGCTCGAAGCCGTGGTATCGCCCACCTGCGAGGGCGTGGGCCAGTCGATCCGCGACGGCCGCTTCCGTGACCGCTACGGCGCCGTCGTACTCGCAGTGGCGAGAGACGGCAATTCGCTGCCGGGCAACCTCGGCTCGATCACCTTGCGTGCCGGGGATCTGCTGCTGCTGGAGGCGCGGCCCGCCTTCATCACGCGGCAGAAGGGAGAGTCGGACTTTCTCCTGGTGAGCGAACTCGACGAAGAGTCGGTGCATCACGCCAAGGCGATCACCGCCTGGATCATCCTCGCGGGCCTCGTCGGCCTCGCCACGTTCGGTGTTACCGACATGCTGACCGCCGCACTGCTCGGCGCCGGCGCAATGGTGTTCACCGGTTGCCTCAACATGAATCAGGCACGCCGCAGCATCGACCTGTCGGTCATTCTCACCATCGCAGGCAGCTTTGCCCTGGGCACGGCGCTCGCTCAAACCGGGGCCGCCAAACTGCTGGCCGACGAGATGCTGAACATGGCGGGCGGCGACGCTTTTCTGCTCCTCGTGCTGACCTACGTCACCGTGTCGATCCTGACCGAGATCATCACCAACAACGCGGCTGCCCTCATCGTGCTGCCGATCACCCTGTCGTTCGCTGGCACCCTGGGGCTCAACGCCGAGCCGTTCGTCGTGGCGGTCATGTTCGCGGCGTCGGCGTCGTTCGCGACACCGCTCGGCTACCAGACCAATCTCATGGTGTACGGTCCGGGCGGATATCGCTTCAGCGACTTTTTCCGGGCGGGCATTCCGCTGAACGTCATCGCAGGGTGCGTGACCGTGCTGACGATTCCGCTGATCTGGCCGCTCAGCTAGGGAGGGGGACCGTCCCTCTTCTCAATCCTTTGCGATCCTGCGGACGATGTAGCCGCCCGATCGCTCGTCGGACTCGAGTTCGAGGAGTCCCTTGGATTCAGCCACTTCGAGCAGTTCGCTGAACGAAGTGAAGCCGTGGTACCGCTCGTTGAAACCGGGGTTACGGCGCCGCAGCGCCTGCTTGATCATCGATCCCCAGACCTTTTCGCCGGCGCCCCGCTCGTCCTGAAGCGCAGTCGCCGTTTCGAGAACGACGTCGATCGCTTCCGCGCGCGCCTCCTCTTCCGATCGCGGTTCCTCGTCCTTCGCGGCAGTCACCTTGTCGGGCTCCGGCGCCTTCTTCGTTCTGCCGCCACCGCGGCGGCGGCGTTTGCTCTTGGTGTGCTCCTCCTGGCGCACGAGATCGTCGTAATAGATGAACTCGTCGCAGTTCGCGATCAGGAGATCGGATGAGGAATTCTTGACGCCGACGCCGATGACGGTCTTGTCGTTCTCGCGCAGTTTGCTCACGAGCGGCGAGAAGTCGGAATCCCCGCTGATGATGACGAAGGTATCGACATGGGATTTGGTGTAGCAGAGATCCAGCGCATCCACGACCATGCGGATGTCCGCGGAATTCTTTCCCGACTGACGCACGTGCGGGATTTCGATCAGCTCGAACGCCGCTTCGTGCATCGCCGCCTTGAACTCCTTGTATCGTTCCCAGTCGCAATACGCCTTCTTGACGACGATGCTGCCCTTGACCAGGAGCCGCTCGAGCACGTGTTTGATGTCGAACTTGGCGTACTTTGCGTCGCGCACGCCAAGGGCAACGTTCTCGAAGTCGCAGTAGAGGGCCAGGTTGCGGTCGTCTATGTCCGTCGCCATTCGGGATTCCATCGATTTCCCGCGAGTATACTCGGGGTATCAATCACGGTTGACGCGTAATTCATGAGTCGGGTACTCGCGATCGGCAACAAAGCCTACTCCTCATGGTCGTTGCGGCCATGGCTATACATGAAGGTCAAAGGCATCGATTTCGAAGAGGTTCGCATACCGCTCTACGTCGATGGATCCAAAGCTCGCATCCTGGAGCATTCGCCAGCGGGTAAGGTGCCGGTCCTGCGCATCGACGATCTCGTGGTCTGGGATTCGGCGGCCATCCTGGAGACGCTGGCGGAACTCTATCCGCACCTGGGCCCTTGGCCGACAGCGCCGGCCGAGCGCGCCAAGGCGCGGGCCATCTCAGCCGAAATGCACGCCGGATTCCAGGCGCTGCGCAACGTTCTGAATTTCAACTGCCGGCGCAAAGTCTCGGTCCGACAGGTCGACGAACCGGTCCAGCAGGACATCGACCGCGTGTGCGCAATCTGGCGGGACTGTCGATCCTCCCATCGCGGGTCGGGTCCCTTTCTGTTCGGCGGGTTCACGATCGCGGATGCGATGTACGCTCCAGTGGTGTCGCGTTTCGAAACCTATGGCATAAGAGTCGGCACCACCGAGCGCGAATACATGGACGCGATCCTCGGGTTGCCGGCGATGCGGGCATGGATCGATGCGGCCAAATCCGAAGCCGAGATCATCGAGCGCTTCGAACTCACGGCCGACGCTGCGGGTTAGAAAACCGGGTTAAAAAAACTTCGCCGCGACCATTCCACTCTGCCCGGATCGTTGTGGTAACCTTGCGCGGCCGTCAACCCCTATCAACTAAGGACGACAACTCATGAAGATGAATCTCCTCGTTCTGGCCGCGCTCGTAGCGCTCTCCGGATGTGCCAGCACCGCGACCACCGACAAGCTCAACGCGTTGGAATCTCGCGTCGCCGCTGCTGAACAAACTGCCAACGAAGCAGCATCCGCTGCTCGTCAAGCAGCCGGTGCCGCTGCTGCCGCAGCTGAAGCGAAGGCTGCTGCAGACCGCGCGATGCAGGCCGCGAAAGAAGCCGGTGATCGCGCAGCGCGCATTGCAGAGACCTGCTGCGCCCGCAAGTAGGTCGACAACGCCAGGCTCATCGAGCCTGGCGTTTCACCAGGTTCCTTGAAAGGATTGGCTCGGGAATGCCGCTGGCTTTCCGGGCCATTTCTTCCGCCCGCTCCCAGTCCACCACCGCACCCGTGTCGCCAATCGCGGCACCGATCGCCTGCGCCACCCTCTCGAAGCTCGACTGCTCGTTCAGATCTTTGTGAACCTCCAGAAATAGCTCGTCTTTCACCCAGGCTACCTTCACCGGCTCGTCGATGATCCGCACCCGAGTGCCATTGGGCACCGTCGCAGACAGGCTCTCGATGTCGTCCGGATAGAGCCTTACGCATCCGAAGCTGGCCTGCTGTCCTACCCCGAACGGCTTGTTCGTGCCATGGATGAAGTAGCTCTTGATCCCGAGGATCAGCGCCATGCTGCCCATGGGATTGTCGGGCCCTGCGGGTACCGCACGCGGCAAGGGGCGTCCCTCGGCCGCGTACTCCTTGCGCGCCGATTCGCCGGGATACCAGGTTGGGTCGCGCACCCGACCCACGATCTTCGTGTCGGTCTTGGGGGTCGGAAAACTCGATCGTCCGATGCCGATGGGAAAGGTCACGATCTCCGCACCACTCGGCAGGTAGTAGTACAGCCTGAACTCGGGGAGATTGAGCACGATGCCTTCGCGCGGACCGGGGGGCAGCAGATACTCGGTGGGCAGGACGATGGGCGTACCCTCGCCCGGAATCCAGGGGTCGACGTCGGGATTGGCGTCTGCGAGCTCCCGATAGCCAACGCCATATCGCTGCGCGAGTTGGGCGAGGGTGTCTTCGTACTTCGCGTTCATCACCAGAAGTTCGCCAACCCGCGGGGCGTTCGCCTCGGGCATCAGGTAGCGCGCGCCGTGCGCAACCTGACAAGCGAGCAGGAGAATTACGATCGCGCCCGCCGCCCTCGGTAGTCGGCAAACGGATGATCGAATGTCGGGAATCGCCATAGTCTCTCTAGTCTCCTCGAGCCAACCGCACACGCACGCTCACACGCCGGCTCACGCCGCCGCGCGGATGCTGCCGGTCTCATCGCCGAGACGCAAGGAGCGGTCGATGACGCTTCTGGCAGCCGACGCACCATTTCGGCTCGACATGACCCGCATAGTGGCGAGAATACACATACGCATCCGGGGTCCCAACGGCAGCAGGGCGGCGGGTGGCTTGGCGAAGCTCGGCGAAACCGAAGGAATACCTCTCATGCGATTCCCGCGAGGTCGCAGCCTGCGGCTGCTCACACTGGTGTCCGCGCTGGCCGTTTCGCTGGTGCTCGCCGGGTGCTCGTCCGCGCCGCGCGCCAAACCGCTCCCGACCCTTGACACGTTCGCCATCGTCACGTCGAACACCGCCGCGAAGGACCTGGAAGCCAACTCGACCGCAGGCAAGGCAGCTCGTGGCATAGGAACAGGCGCGGCCGGCGGTATGGCAACGGGCGCCACCGCAGGTCTCGCGTGCGGGCCTTTCCTCTGGTTCTGCGTTCCCTTCGGAGCCCTAGTCGGCAGTGTCGCCGGCGGTGTCGTGGGCGGAGTCTCTGAGGGCGCGAAGGGACTGCCCAACGACGCCGCAAAGGCGGTCTCGGCCGCCCTGCAGCAGCTCGACGAAGAGCGCGATTTCGATCGTGAGCTGGAGTCCGAGCTGACAACCGCTCTTGGTGAACGGGTGGTGGCGATGGAAGATGCCGTCGCAACGATCACCTTGCAGATCACCCGCATCGACCTGCTGCAACACTCCCGCAAGAACCTGTCGCTGCGAATGCGTGCCGACATGACCGTCACCTGGGAGCGAGGCGCCAAAAGGCCTCGACAACAGGTGAATCAGTACGAGTTCGAGACCGCCCGCGAGTCGGTGGATGCCTGGCTTGCCGACGACGGCGCACGATTCGGTTCCGGCCTGTCCGAATGTGTGGACCGAATCAATCGCGCGATGACAAGGGACCTCGGGATCTAGGTAGCGCGTCGAAGAACGCCGCCAGTTTCTCCGCACCGAGACTGCGGGCGGTTGCGAGTTCGCCCGCACGCGTGGCGAACAGCACCTCACCCGCGGCATCCGCGATGATCATCGCGGGAATGCCCTTGCCCACCGGGTTGTTGAAGCGGGCGACCACGTCGCCGTGCTTGTCCCAGTTGCCGATGTCCACCTTGACCACCTCGTACGCCGTCTCGATCGAAGCCGCCAGGGGCTCGGCCATCATCGTCGCATCCAGCACACGACAGTCCGTACACCAGTTCGCGCCGAACACGATCATCACGAGTCGACCCGTCTCGGTGGCACGCGCGAATGCGCGGTCGACCTCCGCCCGCGCATCGGCGTGCTCGTCGTAGGGAAACGGGCCGGCGGCAGCGACGCCCGTGCATAGCATTAAGACGAGCAATGTCCTCAGGCCCACCATTGCGGCACCTCGCGTCGCAGTCGCGGTACCAACAGCCAGCAGCTCGCCACGAACACCGCGGAAAGTCCGACGACCGCCTGATACGCCAGAACCGGACCGAAGTCCTTCCCCAGCCATTCGTACAGGTTGGCGCCCAACGCCTCGGAGAGCGATGCCGACACGTTGGTCAGAGCCATCAACAGTGCGAAGCAGGTGGCGGCCACTCTGATCGGCACGAGTCGCGCCGCGATGTCCAGTTGAATCAGATTGCCCGTCATGTTGGCGACTCCGGACAGAAACGCGATCCCATACAGCGCTTCGGCACTCGATACGTGGATGTAGACACCGTAGCCGAGTATGCCAGTCACGATGGCCAGATGAATGAGCCTGCCCATCGGCACGGCGCGGCAGTACGTGCCGTAGCCGAGACTCGCAACCACGCAGCCCGCCGCAAAGAACGAGTACGAGTTGCCGTACACCTGCTCGCCCAAGGCAAGCGTTTCGGTGATGTGCAGGTACTGCACCGAAATCCAGCTCGGGTTGAAGCTCCAGAGGAACAGGAAGCCGGCAGCCGTCAGAAGACCCGGTACCGTCAAAGCCGCGCGCAGCTCCCGCGAGGTGCCGACAACGCCTTCCGTGGCTGGCGGCCGGGGCGTCTCCCTGGCAAATCGCAGCGCGAAGACGAAGCACAGCGCCCACAACACGCCGCATCCGAGGAACGCCAATTCGAACTGACCGATGCTGCTGATCCAGCCGCCGATCACACCGGAGAGCAGCAGGGCTACATACACCGCCGCCCATTGAACAGACTGCAGTCGGCCGGTGAGACCGCGTGGCTGCCCCACATCGACCATGAGCGCGTCCACCAGCACATCGCCAAAGGCGATACCGATCGTCGGCAGCAGCAGCCAGAAGAACAGCAGCAAGCGCGCCCCATCCGGCAGCGGCAGCGCATAGAGAACGAAGAGCCCGATCGCGGCGGCGGCGGTGGCCGCCAGCAGATAGTTGCGCCGATGCGAGCCGAACAGCGGCACGTAGTCCGAGAGAATTCCGAAGACTGGCTTCAACATCCATGGCAGCGCGAGCAGCGCCATGAAGCCCCCGATCGCACCCGGCGACTCGCCCCAACTCTTCAGCAGTGCACGCACCGGTTGCGCAATCAGTCCGCTCGTCGGATCACCGACGCCCTGAACGAAGTACATCACCGCAAAAAAACTCGCAGCACCCGTGACAAATCGCGAGTCACCTTGGTCTAATAGGCCGCCTTCGTTGGGGCGGGACACTAAGAATGAACCTCGTCGGGGAATTTCGAGTGCAACGTGGCACGAGGCAACGCGGCCGGACCACTCCGGTCAATCCATGACAAGCGTCTAGGAGAACGATGCAGTGAACACACGGGCACCAGTGTCCGAAGATGTTGGTGAAGAAGACGACAAACCTCCCACGCGCCGCGCAGCGACGCAACCCTTAAGAATCACAGTCAAAAACCTCTCCGCGCGTTCTGCGCCATTCATCCACCGCGATCTGGACCCCCGTTTCGAACGCGCACGCGTACGAACGCGGATGCCCCGCGAGAGTCGCCGAACGCGACTGTTCCGCATGGCCCACTACCCCTCCGTGACCGACACGGAGTGGAACGACTGGCGCTGGCAGTCGCGCAATCGCGTGAAGTCGCTCGCTGGTCTGGAGAAGCTGGTCGAACTCTCCGCCGACGAGCGGCGCGCGCTGTCCGAAGCGGGCTCGATGCTGCCCCTCGGCATCACGCCCTACTACATGAGCCTGCTCGATCCGATCGATCCGAATCAGGCACTGCGACGCACCGTGATCCCCGTCACGCAGGAGTTTCTGCGCGTACCCGGGGAAGCAGACGACCCGCTCGGCGAAGATGGCCACAGCCCCGTACCTGGCCTCGTGCATCGCTATCCCGACCGTGTGCTGTTTCTGGCGCTGGATTTCTGCACCACCTACTGCCGCTACTGCACGCGCTCGCGGGTGGTCGGACATGGTGAACTCGCGCCGTCGGACGCGCGTCTCGACGCGATGTTCGATTACATCCGAAGCACGCCGGCCATCCGCGACGTGCTGATCTCGGGCGGCGACCCGCTGTCGCTGGCCGACGACAAGCTCGACTACATTCTGGGTCGGCTGCGCGAGATCCCGCATGTGGAGTTCATCCGCATCGGCACCAAGATGCCGGCTGTGCTGCCGCAACGCATCACGCCGAGCCTCATCAAAGTGCTGCGCAAGCACCACCCGATCTGGATGAGCGTGCACTATCTGCATCCCGACGAGTGCACCCCGGAGTCGTTCGTCGCCTGCGCGCGGCTGGCCGACGCCGGCATTCCGATCGGCTCGCAGACCGTACTGCTGAAGGGCGTGAACGACACCGTGCCGGTCATGAAGGAGCTGATGCAGCGGTTGCTCCTCATGCGCGTACGCCCCTATTACCTGTATCAGTGCGATCCGATATCGGGCTCGGCCCATTTCAGAACGTCGGTGCAAACCGGGCTGGACCTGATCGAAGGCCTGCGCGGTCACACCACGGGCTACGGTGTGCCGACGTATGTCGTCGACGCGCCCGGCGGCGGCGGCAAGATCCCGCTGCAGCCGAACTATGTGGTCGGTCGCGACGGTGAAGATCTCATCCTGCGCAACTACGAAGGTGAGCAGTACCGGTATCCCGACCCGCTCGGAACCGAGGGCGCCGCCGGAGCGAAGTGATGCGCATCGGTTTCACCTACGACCTGCGTTCGGAGTACCTCGCCCGGGGGTACTCCGAAGAGGAAACCGCGGAATTCGATCAGCAGGGGACGATCGATTCACTCGCTGCCGCCATCGAGTCGTCGGGACACACCGTCGATCGCATCGGCCACGCCCAGGCGCTCATCGGTCGGCTCGCAAAGGGTGATCGCTGGGATCTCGTGTTCAATATCGCGGAAGGGCTCCGCGGTTTCGGCCGCGAGGCCCAGGTGCCCGCGATTCTCGACGCCTTCGCCATCCCTTACACGTTTGCCGAGCCGCTCGCGGCCGCAGTGACGTTGCACAAGGGCTGGTGCAAGGACATCGTGCGTGCGGCCGGGATTCCCACTGCCGACTTCGCGGTCGTCGAACGCACAGCGGACCTCGACCGGCTCTCGCTCGCCCTGCCGCTGCTCGCCAAGCCGGTTGCGGAAGGCACGGGTAAGGGCGTCACACCGCGGTCGGTCATCCGCAAGCTCGAGGACATCGAACCCGTCACGAGCGAACTCCTCGAGCGCTACCGGCAGCCCGTGATCCTCGAGGCCTTCCTGCCCGGCAGGGAGTTCACCGTGGGCATCCTCGGCACCGGCGCCGACGCTTACGCGCTCGGCAGCATCGAGATCGTGCTGCGAGAACGGGCCGAGGCGGAGGTCTATTCGTATGTCAACAAAGAGGAATGCGAGACGCTGGTGGACTACCGCCACGTGACGACCGCTGACGCTCTGGTTGCCGAGTCGGAGCGCATTGCGCTGGATGCGTGGCGTCTGCTGGGTTGCCGCGATGGCGGCCGCGTCGACCTGCGCTGTGATGCGAACGGGCGACCCATGTTCCTCGAGATCAATCCGCTCGCGGGCCTGCACCCCACTCACTCCGATCTGCCGATGATCGCGACCGCCGTCGGCATGCCGTACGTCGATCTCATCGGGACGATCATCGACTCGGCGGCCAAGCGCATTCCCAAAGCGCGCGTTCGCGCGGCTTGAGCGCACCACCGGTGGTCGCGGCCATTGTGGGAGCGCCCTT
>JBFKCZ010000056.1:0-9926 GCA_041620035.1 Pseudomonadales bacterium | reverse complement strand
GCGTACGGCAGGCAGGAAAGTACCGCATCGGCAGCGCGGCTCACCTTGTCGATGTCGGCGGCCGCTTTCAGATCGACCACTTCCACCGGGAATGGAAGATCTTTGGCGGGATTGGCGTCGAAGCCGGTCACCGCGATGCCGCATTCGTGCAGCAGACGCGCCGCCAGCGTGCCCACCTTGCCGAGTCCGAGTACTGCGATCGAATCGAGCGCCATGAAACCTCCTCACTGGAAGCGCTGTGGGGGCGGGCTTGCCCGCGAACGATTCACACAGCCGTTTCGATGATTTTCAGATGTCGAACTTGATGCCCTGCGCCAGCGGCAGCTCACGCGAATAGTTGACGGTATTGGTCTGCCTGCGCATGTAGCCTTTCCAGGCATCCGATCCCGATTCCCGGCCGCCGCCGGTTTCCTTCTCGCCGCCGAACGCGCCGCCGATCTCTGCGCCCGACGGGCCGATGTTGACGTTGGCGATGCCACAGTCGGAACCGGTGGCGGACAGAAACGCTTCGGCTTCGCGGACGTCGGTGGAAAAGATGCAGGAAGACAGGCCCTGCGGCACGTCGTTGTGCATCTTCAGGGCGTCGTCGAATGCGTCGTACTTCAGCACGTACAGGATCGGTGCGAACGTTTCGGTGCGCACGATGGCGGTCTGGTCCGGCATCTCGACGATCGCCGGTCGTGCGTAGAAGGCGTTGCCGTGCTGTGGCACGCGTTCGCCGCCCGACACGTTACCGCCTTGCTGCCGTGCGGCCTGCAGCGCACGTTGCATCGACTCGAACGCCGCGCCATCGATCAGCGGGCCGACCAGAGTCGACGTGTGCAGCGGATTGCCGACGGGCAGCTTCGCGTAGGTGGCTTTGAGCCGTGGGATGAGCGCGTCGTAAACACTCGCGTGGACGAAGAGCCTGCGCAGGCTCGTGCAGCGCTGACCCGCCGTGCCGACGGCAGAGAACACGATCGCACGCAGTGCGAGTTCCAGATCCGCCGATGGCGCGACGATCATCGCGTTGTTGCCGCCCAGTTCGAGGATGCACTTGCCGAATCGCGCGGCGACCTTGGGCGCAACCGCGCGGCCCATGCGCGTAGAGCCGGTCGCGGAAACGATGGCCACGCGATCGTCCTCGACCAGGGCGTTGCCGACTGTCGCGTCGCCCACGAGCACTTGCGACAGGTTTGCGGGCGCGCTGCCGAATCGTGCTGCTGCGCGCTCGAAGATCTTCTGGGTGGCGAGCGCGGTCAGCGGTGTCTTCTCCGAGGGCTTCCAGATCACGGAGTCGCCGCACACCAGCGCAAGCGCGGAATTCCAGCACCAGACCGCGACGGGGAAGTTGAACGCCGAGATGACGCCGCACACACCCGCGGGATGCCAGGTTTCGCGCATCGCATGACCAGGTCGCTCGGAGGCGATGGTGAGTCCATAGAGCTGGCGGGACAAACCGACGGCAAAGTCGCAGATGTCGATCATCTCCTGCACTTCGCCCAGACCCTCCTGGAGGATCTTCCCGCACTCGAGCGACACCAGCTCGCCAAGCGCTTGTTTCGAGGCTCGCAGCTCCTCGCCCAAGAGCCGCACGAGGTCGCCGCGCCGGGGCGCCGGCACGCTGCGCCAGTCGAGGAAGGCAGCGTGGGCGCGGGCCACGATCCCATCGACGTCGGCGGTCGAATGGGTTTGCAGGCGCACAAGCACGGTACCGTCGATCGGTGTCGTCACTTCGAGCGAGCCGCCTTTCAGCTCGGCAGTTTCGAATCCGTTGCGGGTGAGAATCTCCGAATGTGTCATGTCCGCTCGCATGGGCAGCCGATCGACATAGCATGGGCAATCGTCGGCGTGCTAGGCAAGTGAGTTCCGATTTCGTACCGTGGTGGAAACACCGACGGGGAAATGACATGACCGACGTCCGCCCATTCACCATCGAGATCCCCGACCGGGATATCGACGATTTGAAGACCCGCCTTCGCAACGTGCGATGGCCGGAAAAAGAGACTCCGTCGGATTGGAGCCAGGGCGTGCCACTCGCTTTCATGCAGACGATCTGCAGGCATTGGCTCGAGCAGTACGACTGGCGCGCGCGCGAACGAAGGTTGAATGCGTTCCCCCAGTTCGTGACCGAACTCGACGGTCTCGACATCCACTTCATTCATGCACGCAGCAAGCATGCCGATGCGCTGCCGTTGGTGATGACCCACGGCTGGCCGGGATCCACTGTCGAATTCATGGAGGTGATTGCGCCGTTGACCGACCCCACCGCGCATGGCGGCAGTGCCGCCGATGCGTTTCACGTCGTTTGTCCGTCGCTGCCTGGCTACGGGTTCTCCGCGAAACCCAAAACCGTGGGTTGGGGTGTGGACAAGATCGCGAAAGCCTGGGATGCGCTCATGGTGCGTCTCGGATACTCCCGCTATGTCGCGCAGGGCGGCGACTGGGGCTCCGCGGTCACCACGGCCATCGGCGCACAGAATCGCGGTCATTGCGCCGGCATTCACGTCAACATGCCGAATGCTCGTGCCACCAAGGAGTCGCTGGCGAATCCCACGCCGCGCGAGCAACGTGCGCTCGATGGCGCGAAGTTCTATCAGGAATGGGACTCGGGCTATTCGAAGCAGCAGGCGACGCGACCGCAGACGCTCGGCTATGGACTCGTGGATTCGCCGGTGGGACAGGCCGCGTGGATCCTCGAGAAGTTCTGGGCCTGGACCGACTGCAAAGGCAATCCGGAAAACGCCATCGCGCGCGACGCGCTGCTCGACAACGTCATGGTGTACTGGTTGAGCGGGTCTGGCGCATCGTCTGCGCGTCTCTACTGGGAGAGTTTCGGCAAAGCCTTCGGCGGCGGCAGCGATGCACCGGTCAAGTTGCCGGCGGGCTGCAGCATTTTCCCGAAGGAGATCGTGCCGACGCCCCGGTCGTGGGCGGAGACGCGTTATCACAACATCGTCTACTGGAACGAACTCGATCGCGGCGGACACTTCGCAGCGTTCGAACAGCCCGAGCTGTTCGTGGCCGAGTTGCGCAAGTGCATTGCGCTGATGAGAAATTAGATTGTGGGAGCGGGCTCTGCCCGCGAACAGCAGCTAAGGTCCGAACGGAGCTTGTGGGAGCGGGCTTGCCCGCGAACGGCCAAGCGCCTTGCCCGCGAACGGCCAAACGCCTTGCCCGCGAATGACTGATTCCCTTGAATCCATTCGCGCCCAAGGGCGCTCCCACAGTGACCCCGATGACTCTGCAACACTCCCCAAGGAGCGCTCCGAGCTATCGCGGCGCCGCGGCTGCGACGCGAGCGCGGATGTCCTCTTCGAGCAGGCGCTCGAACGGCACCAGCAACTGACTCACTTCGTTCGTGAGCTTGCGCAGCACCGGGTCGCGGCCCGAGGCCACCTGCAGCGCGATGCGGTAGCTGGTTTCTTCGTCCGTGAACATCGATCGGTCACCCTGGGTGGTGGGGTACAGGAAGTCGTTGAAGTTCGCCTGCCGCCACGGCAGGCGTGCGGCTTCCGCACCACGCTTCAGATAGCGCGGTATCAGCGTCTCCAACGTATCTTCAGCGGCGCGCGCATCGAGCGTCGAAGCGAGCGCGGCGCTTTGCAGCGCGGCCGACGACATGCCCTGGCCGTAGGTTGGATTGAAGCTGCATAGCGCATCGCCCACCGGTAGAAAGCGCCCCACCAAAGATTGCATGTGTTCGTAGCGGCGAAAGCGGTTGGCGGGATAGATCATGCGCGCGACCGGACTGACGAACTCCGCTTGCGCGAGTTCCTCGCCGAGTGTCGCGAGCGGCAGACTCTTTGCGAACTCGATGAATGCGTCCACGTCATCGGGGGGATAGTCGCCGGCACGACCGCCGAGCGAGCAGATGTAGAGGCCATTCTCGATGGGCAGCAGTACGCCGCCGCGCGCACCGACGCGCGGCAGGTTGCCGGTAGCCAGTGCCTTCCAGCGCCGTTCTCCTGGCCGCAACCGGACGGTGGCGCTCGAGTAACCGAAGTCCACCTTCACTTCGTCGATCGGCGGGCTGTCGAGGCCGAGCGCGGTGAGCCAGCGCAGGCCGCCTTCTCCCCGACCGGTCGCATCGACGACCAGATCGCAGGGCAGGGTATCGCGGCCCGCGTCATGTTCGACTTCCACGCCTGTGATGCGGTGGTTCTGGGCGTCATGCGTCAGGGCGCGAATCGTTTGCCCGCTGCGTAGCGTGATGTTCGTAGTCGTGCGCAACACGCATTGCCGCAGCGTATGCTCGAGGAACCAGCGGCTCTGGCTGTGGAGATTGAGTTCCGCATCCCACTTCGGCGCCACGCCGAGTTCCGAACCCAACTCCATGTCGAGACCGGCGCGGAGAACGACCGAGCCATTGGCTTCGATCGCGCTTCTGAATTCCGGAACGAGTTCGACGATGGCGTTTTCGCCGCCCTTCAAGAGCAGATGCACGTGATGGGACTGAGGCGTCATGCGACGCGGCGCCGGCTCCGCCGGCAGTGAGTCGCGTTCGATGACGATCACTTCCTCGAAGTGCGGCGCGACGGCGCGTGCGGCCAGCATGCCTGCGAGGCTGCCGCCGGCGACGACGGCGCGCTTTCCGAGCGGTGTCTTCGTGCTCACCTCGAGTGAATCGCCCTCAGGAAGTCGATGATCTCGGCGTTGGTCTCGGCCGCGCGCTCCTGCTGAATCCAATGCCCGGCACCATCGAGGATCTTCGATGCGTGCAGCTTCGGCAGCGTCTCCTTGAATCGGGCGATGGCGGGCGCGCCCCAGATCGTGGGGCCATCCCGCGATCCGCCCAGGAACATGGCGGGGATCGTGATTGGACGGTCGGCGAACGCGGTCAGATCTTCGAAGTCGCGGTCGACGTTGCGATAGCGGCACAGCGGGCCGAAGAATCCGGAGTATTCGAACTCACGCGTGTACACGTCGAGATCGGTTTCGGTCAGCCAGGCCGGCATCTTGTCCGGATACTTGAACTTGTCGCGCATCCGCGTGCCCCGTTCGACGACGGCAATGTTGGGTCCGTCGACGACGTCGCCGGACGCACACCAGTAGAAGCCGAGCAGCCACTTGCGCACGTCGGCCTCGATTTCGGCTTCCGCGCGACCCGGCTGCTGAAAGTACTCGACGTAGAACTCGTTTTCGCCCGCCATGGCGCGCATGCGTGCGAGCGGTGCGGGCCCGGTCGGCGGCGATGGCGGGGAATAGGGCACCGACAGGCCGGCTACGCCGCGAAACAGATCGGGGCGCAGCAGTGCGCTCGTCCATGCGATCGGCGCACCCCAGTCGTGACCGATGACCGTCGCAGGTGAATCCGTCAGGGCGCCTACGAGGTGCACGACGTCGCCGACGTTCTTCACCATGCGGTAGTCGTCGACACGTGTGGGCTTCGATGAACGGCCATAGCCGCGTACGTCCATGGCCACGGCGTGGAAGCCCGCTTCGGCAATGGCAGGCAGTTGATGGCGCCAGGAATACCAGGATTCAGGGAAGCCATGCACCAGCAGCACGAGCGGGCCCTTGCCGCATTCGGCGATGTGGATGCGCGCGCCGTTGGTCGCGACGATGCGGTGGTTGAGATTGCCCGGCATCAGCGTGTCGATCCGAGCCGGCAGATCTCGCCGGCGCGTTCCGCCGTGTACTCGCCTTGCCGGTGCGCGAGCTTGCCATTCACCACCACCGCGTCGACACCGACACTGTCGCGCACGTAGCGCATGCCGTCGCCGGGCATGTCGAATACCACGTGCTCCCTGCCGCGATCGATCCGTTCCGCGTCGAACACCACGACGTCTGCCGCCATGCCGGCCGCGATCGTGCCGCGGTCGGCGAGGTTCCAGATTGCCGCGGTATCGCTGGTGATCTTCTTGATCGCGGCTTCCAGCGTCAGGTGGTGCGTATCGCGCACGTAGTGGCCGAGCAGGTAGCCCGTGTCACCATAGGTCGAGAACGACTGGATGTGGGCGCCGCCGTCACTGGCACCGATGTGCACGTTCGGATGGGCGAGCAGAGGCCCGATGCGGTCGCTCGCTTCGTGACCGAGGTTGGCGGCCAGAAACGGCACCTTGAGATCGTGCTCGAGGGACAGGTCGATGAGGGTGCGCGCCGCGCTTGCGCCCCGTTCGTTTGCGATGTCACCGAGCGTGCGCCCTTCGAGTTCTTTGGGTGCACCCTCGCCGCCGCGCACGGTGAGTCCGCCTAGGAACGCCTTGCCGCCATCGGCGCCTGTCTCATTGATGAGCTTTTCCGCGGTCGCAGGATTGCGCAGTGCGTCGATCCGCTCCGCGCGCGGCAACCGCATGACCCGGTACCAGGTTGGGAATCGCGCAAAGAAGAGGCTCGGGTGTTCGAAGCTGAAGCTGATGTCGATGGGTCGAGTCTGTACCTGCGGCCAGACTCTGGCGCCGCGGGCGAACTGCTCTTCGACGCGCGCCATGACACGCGGCACGTTGTCAGGTGTTGCGCGTGAGTCGAACAGCGGCGAGAACGTCGTGGTGATGTCGTACTTGAGGGACAGTTCCGCGAGCTGATCGACTCGCGCCAACGTGATATCGGTCGCGTAGAACTCCGGTACCACCTGGAGCAGTCGGCCGTACTCACCGAGCACTGCGCTCAACGCGTCGAGCTCTTCGTTTGTGGCGTATCGGCTGGGCACCGGATGCAGATGTTCGTCCACGTCGACGAAGCTCGTGGACAATCCCACTGCGCCGGCGTCGAGGCACTCGCGCAGCAGGTTCTGCATGGCGGCGATCTCGTCGGCAGTCGCCGCGCGCTGCTGCGCGGCATCGCCCATTACCCAGAGCCGGATGACACTGTGACCGACCAGCGGTGCGACGTTGACAGCGAGCGACTTCGCGAGTGCATCCCGATAACCCGCGAAGCTCTCCCACGTCCATTCGAACGCGCCGGCGAAAGCCGCCGGCGGCATTTCTTCGATCTGCTGGAACATGCCCACCAGGCGCGAACGGTCGGCCGCCTTCAGCGGTGCCAGAGACAGCGAGCAGTTGCCCGGCACCACGGTGGTGATGCCGTGTTCGAGAGAAGGGCGTGCCTGACCGTCCCAGAGCAGTTGCACGTCGAAGTGCGTGTGCGGATCGATGAATCCGGGTGCCACGATTCGCCCGCTCGCGTCGATGACCTGTTTGGCGTCAGCCGTGATCGTGCCGACCTCGGCAATGCGACCGCCGCTGATGCCGACATCTGCGCGAAAGCGTTTCTTGCCGGTGCCGTCGATTACGGTTCCACCGCGAATGATCAGATCGAACATGGTTCTTCCTCCAGGATTTTTTGCCAGGGATGGCCCGCGAGTGCGGCCGCGTGGTCGACGCCACAGTTCCGCATCAGCCGCATGCCTGCTTCGGTGTTGAGGACGACGCGTGTGCGCCCGCCATCGGCGAATCGCAGCGTGACGACCAGCTCGGCCTGGCCATCGTGACCACCGGAGATCTCGGCGGCTTCGATGTAGGCCGACTCGCTCGACGTCACAGAGGACCTTCGACGAACACGATGTCGCTGCCGAGCAGCATGCCCGACGGTCGCCGCAGGAAGATATGCAGATTCCAGCTCTTCACCTGTTCGACCGCCTTATCGGCGGGCTGATCCGGCAACGCACGATGCGCCAGCGCATCGAAGGTCTCGTTGGGCAGCGGGTGTAGGAATTTCCGTTGGCGGGTGAGCGCCATGCGCTGCCTCCTCTCAATGTGCGTGCAAATATTTGCAACGCGTTATAAAGTGAATCCGTACTCAGAGTCAATGCAATGACCATCGACGATCTCCGGAGCGGACACGAAGCGGGCAAAGAGCGCCGCCGGCGCGCCATCACGAAGGCCGCGCGGCGTCTCATGCAGAAGACCGGCCGCACGGGGTTTTCGATGCGCGCGCTTGCCGAAGAAGCCGGCGTCAGCGTCGCGACACCCTACAATCTGTTCGGATCCAAGCAGGCCATCATGTACGCGGTGCTCGATGCCGACATCGAGCAGTACAGCGGTCGCCTGGATCAGGTCGACGCCGACGAACTCCAGATCTTCTTCGAAGCGATCAAGATATCGACCTCACGCTATGCAACGGAACCGGCTTTCTACAAGGCCGTGCTGTTCGCGGTGTACAGCGACGGCGGCAAGGAATATCGGGCCATGTTCAGCGGCCCGCGGCATGCCATGTGGCGGCGTCTCGTCGTGGCGGCGCGCGATGCCGGTCTGCTCGTGAAAGAGGTCGATCCCGACGCGTTCGCGCTGCAACTGGGCCGGTCGTTCTTCGCGTCGATCCTCGAGTGGGTGCAGGACGAGCAGTCGATCGAGGAACTCGAAGCGTGGGCGCAGTACGGATTCGCATTGTTGCTGGCAGCCATGGCTACGCCAGCGGCCGCGCCTGCGCTGCGGCTGAAAGCCATCGAATCGCAGAAACAGCTCGGGCGCCTGTGGCGGCAGCGTCCGAAGGAATCCGGGAAGCCGCCAATACAGAACATTCAAACCGTTGGTTCAAGGGGGAAGTGACGCATGGATTTCGACATACCGAAAGAGATCGCGGACTATCTCGTCGTGCTCGACGAGTTCATCGAGCGCGAGATCAAGCCGCTACAGGAACAGGACGACAACAACCGCTTCTTCGATCATCGCCGTGAAGATGCGCGCACGGATTGGGACCGCGGCGGTCTGCCCTCGGAAGAGTGGGAAGCCCTGCTGCGCGAAGCGCGCCGGCGCGCGGATGCCGCGGGCCACTACCGTTACGCGTTCCCGAAACAGTACGGCGGTCGCGATGGCACCAACCTGGGTATGGCCATCATCCGCGAGCATTTCGCAGCCAAGGGCCTAGGTCTGCACAACGATCTGCAGAACGAACACTCCATCGTCGGCAACAACGTTGGGCTGCTGCTGATGATCAACTACGGCACCGAGCAGCAGAAAAAAGAGTGGATCGACGACCTCGCCGAGGGACGCCGCGGTTTCGCGTTCGGCATCACCGAACCCAATCACGGTTCCGATGCCACACACATGGAAACGCGCGCGGTGCGCGACGGCGACGAGTGGGTGATCAACGGCGAAAAAACCTGGAACACGGGCATTCACAAGGCCCAGTACGACATGGTGATGGCGCGCACCAGCGGCAAGCCGGGTGATGGCGAGGGGATCACCGCACTGTTGACGCCGATGAAGGCCAAGGGCGTGAAGATCGAAGAGATGCTCTGGACCTTCAACATGCCAACCGATCACGGTCGCGTGTCGTTCACGAACGTGCGTGTGCCGGCCGATGCGGTGTTCGGCGGCGAAGGCCGCGGGCTGCAGGTGGTGCAGCACTTCTTCAACGAAAACCGCATTCGTCAGGCGGCGTCGAGTCTGGGTGCGGCGCAGTTCTGCATCAACGAATCGGTGCAGTACGCCAAGGAAAGGAAGCCCTTCGGCAAGCCGCTCTCGGTCAACCAGGCGATTCAGTTCCCACTGGTGGAGCTGCAGACACAGTGCGAGATGTTGCGTGCGCTGATCCACAAGACCGCGTGGAAGATGGACAAGGAAGGCGCCTTCTCGCAGTCCGACAAGGTCAGCATGTGCAACTACTGGGCGAACCGGCTGTGCTGCGAGGCCGCCGACCGCGCCATGCAGGTGCACGGGGGCCTCGGCTACTCGCGCCACAAGCCGTTCGAGCACATCTACCGCCACCACCGGCGCTACCGCATCACGGAGGGTGCGGAGGAGATCCAGATGCGCCGCGTGGCCGGCTACATGTTCGGCTTCATGAAGCAGCGCGCGCCCAAGGGTGTGGTCGAGAAGTAGTCCCGTCCGGGGATTCAGGCCTCCTGGGAGTCGGGACTAGAACGCGAGCTTGCCGCGCAGCTCGTCGAACGGGCGCATCACGTGTGCCCGGTACGCGGGCCGTTCGCCGAGCCGCGCGTACCAGGCCCGCACGTGCGGCAGCGCCGGCGTCGACAGCCCGAGCTCGAAGTAGCGGTAGAGTGC
>JBFKCZ010000055.1:0-9943 GCA_041620035.1 Pseudomonadales bacterium | reverse complement strand
TGGCAAGTCTCTAGATGAGCGTGACGCCCGACACGAACTCGTGACCCCAGAGCAGCAAGGCGTATCCCGCGAGGCCGATGAGTACGGGCTGCCACAACTCGCTCAGCACGAGGCGATTGCGGCCCGCGATGATGGCCGCGAATGGCACGTTCGAAGTCGCCTTGGCGAACGTCTGCCAGTCGGCACCCAGTTGAACCGCCTTTTTCTTGTCCATGAGGAAGGTGCCAGCCAGCGACACCAGGCCCAGACTGCCGAAGAACGTCAGCGATGCGACGTCGCCGCTGGCGACGATGTGGGACACCGACCACATCACCACGGCCCACTGGAAGGGGTGGCGCGTTATCCGCACTAGGCCGCTGCCCTCACCGATCACCTTGACCTGAGCCTCCTGGCCGACGGCCGTCGGATTGCGCGTGAGAAATCCACCCAACAGGAAGACGAAGGCGATCGGCAGGACGAGCAGCGGTACCCAGCGCAGCGCTAGATCCGGGCCCCACAGAAAGTTCACCTGCGCGCTGCGATTGAACGCAATGACAAGGAAGATGATCGTCGCAAACGCGATGGCGGAATACAGACCGAGATAACCGCGCTCGCCAATCGCCTTCACCAATACCCCACGCAAGGGTGTGCTGCTGATGCCCAAGTGCGTCGCTACGAACAGTACGGCGGCCAAAGTCAGTTCGTTCATCACGCTCTCCTCACCTGGATTCATTCTGCGCGTTTCCATCCCCTGCGCAAGACCCGAGCGGGGATCGCGAATAGAATGCACCAAAACGACAACGCTCAACCTCAAGAGGATCGAAGATGAAGGATGTTGCAGGCAAAGTGGCCTTCGTTACCGGCGGCGCCAGCGGCATGGGGCTCGCCATGGCGCGCTCGTTCTCTGCCGCCGGGATGAAGGTCGTCATCGCCGACATCGAGGACGCAGCACTTGAAAGGGTCGATGCCGAGTTCAGGAAGAGCAACGCCGATGTCCTCACGCTCAAGGTGGACGTCACCGATCGCGGCGCGATGGAACAGGCCGCGCGGCGCACCGAAGCAGCCTTCGACAAGGTTCACGTGGTGTGCAACAACGCTGGCGTTGCGGTAGGCGGCGCCCTGGACGTCATGGAGTACAAGGACTGGGACTGGGTCATAGGCGTCAATCTGTCCGGCGTGATCAACGGCGTGCAGACCTTCATCAATCGCATCAAGGCGCACGGCGAAGGAGGCCACATCGTCAACACGGCGTCGATGGCGGGCCACATGGCGATTCCGGGACTCGGCGTATACAACACCACCAAGTACGCGGTCGTTGGCTTGAGCGAGACCATGCGTGCCGATCTTGCACCGCACAACATCGGTGTGTCGGTGCTGTGTCCCGGTGTCGTCACCACCGGCATATTCGACTCCGGCCGTAACCGGCCGAACGAGCTGAAGACGGAGCGGGACAGCGCGACGATGGTGCTGACGGCGGATGCAAGCGACGCCGAGCGGGCGGCCCGCCTGCAGGAGATCTTGGCACGGGCGCTCGACCCCGCCGTCGTCGGCGACATGGTGCTTGCGGCGATTCAGGCCGACGATCCGTACATCTTCACGCACCCGGAACTCAAGGAAGCGGTCGACATGCGCGGCGCACAGATCGCCGCGTCATTCGCGCGCTGGACCCGGTACCGCAGCGAACACGGCATTTGAAGGAGGCATAATGAGATTGAATGGTCGAGTCGCTCTGGTGACGGGCGCAGCACGAGGGCTGGGCGAAGCGATTGCATCGCGCTTCGCCGAAGAAGGCGCAAAGGTGATCATCAACGATCTGAGTCTCGACGCCGCGCGCGCCACCGCAAAACGGTTGGGCGGCGAAGCCGTGGCTGCCGATGTATCGAGTTCCGCATCCGTCGCCGAGATGTTCGATGCCGTCCGCAAGATCACGCCGAGGCTCGACATACTCGTCAACAATGCCGGTATCAGCGGCCTCGAGGGTCGCAACGACGCCCAGTCGCGGATCCAGGCCATGGTCGATCGCGCCGCTGCGGCCGCGCGTGGCGAACCGGTGAAGGGGGAACTGAGCAGCCTCGAGGTGTCGGATCAGGAATGGCGCCAGATGTTCGCCGTGCATGTCGATGGCACGTTCTACTGCAGCCGGGAAGCCTTGAAGACGATGGGCCCGCAGAACAGCGGCAACATCATCAACATGGGCAGCATCATGGCCACGTTCGGGCGCGGTGGCAGCACACCCTACTGCGCCGCGAAGGCCGCCATTCTCGGCTTCACGCGCTCGCTGGCACACGAAACGGTGGGCTACAACATTCGCGTGAACGCCATCGCGCCCGGCTGGATCCATACGGACATGACGTCGCCCATGGCGCCGTTGCATCCACTACTCGAGGCTCAAACCCCCATGGGCAGGCTCGGCGATCCCGACGACATAGCGTGGGCCGCGGTCTACCTCGCGAGCGACGAATCGAAGTTCATGACCGGCCAGGTCATTTCGCCGAACGGCGGCTGGTACATGAGCCAGTAGGAGACTATCCCCGGAGCTATGTGCAGACATCGCGCCGATCAATCGGATCCCCAGCTGCGGGGATAGTATACGAATCCGCGCACAATCCCTGCGGGTACGATTCTGAGATTGGTCTTTCTACCGCAGGAAGTCGCGCAGCGCATCGAGCACCTCGTTCGGCCGCTCCGACAGCATGGAATGGCCGCACGCCGGCAGACGCACGATACGGGGATCGGGCAGCCTCGCCGCGACGCCGAGACCGGCCTTGGCCGGCGTCATCTGGTCGGCATCGCCGATGACGATGAGCGCAGGCACCGAGACGACGGCGTCGCGCGCATCGAATGCGTTGCAGGCGGAGAGATCGGCGTGAAACACCCCGGGGCGTGCGCGTTCGAGCAGCCGCTCGCCGCTCGTCAGCATCCAGTGTCCGGGATTGTCGTTACCGCCCAGTTGTCCCCGCGGGCTGTGGCTCCAACCGTTGGCCATGTCGATGGCCGCGTGGTCGTTGGTCTGCGCGGCCGAGAGCAGTCGTTCCGTAACCGGCATCGGTACCGACGTACCCAGCAGCGCAATCCGCTCGCAGCGTTCACGATGACGCGCGGCGAACGCGAATGCGATCAACGATCCCATGCTGTGACCGACCACGGTCGCCTGCTCGATACCCGCTGCATCGAGAAGGCGCGCCGTCCAGTCCGCGTAGTCCTCGATGCGCGTGGCCGCACTGCCTTCGGATCGACCGTGACCCGGCAGATCCACGGCGAGCACGCGACGGCCATGGCGGGCGAAGTGCCGCGCCGGCATCACCCAGATGCTGTGATCCATGCCCGCGCCGTGCACGAACAGTATGGGTCGCTCCATTGCCGATCCGCTGCCGTGCGAGGCGAACACGCGGTTTCCATCGACCTCGTACCACATCTCAGCGCGCCTTCTCTGCGCGTCGCAGGCCGCGCTGCAGATCATCCAGGAGGTCGGCGACGTCTTCGAGACCCACCGATAACCGGATGAGACCTTCGCCAATGCCCGCCGCACGCAGCGCGTCGGTGTCCATGCGGTGATGCGTGGTGCTCGCCGGATGAATCACCAGCGACTTCGCATCGCCGACGTTGGCGAGATGAGAGAAGAGCGTCAGCGACTCGATGAACGCGCGCGCCGCTGCGCGCCCACCCGCGATGTCGAACGACAGCACCGCACCAGCGCCCAGGGGCAGCAACCGTTGCGCCAGCGCCTGGTCTTCGTGGCTCGCGAGCCCAGGATATCGGACGCGCTCGACACCACTCTGGCTTTCGAGAAACTCGGCCACGTGCTGGGTGTTCGTCACGTGCCGTGCCATGCGAAGCGGCAGGGTTTCGATACCCTGCAGGATCTGGAACGCCGTGGTCGGCGACATGCACGCGCCGAAGTCGCGCAGGCCTTCCTTACGCGCCCGCGTGATGAACGCGGCCGGACCGAATTCGTCGGCGAACACCAGATCGTGAAATCCGGCATACGGTTCGTTGAGTGTCGGGCATCGCGTCGAACCCGACCAGTCGAACGTCCCGCCATCTACCAGTACGCCGCCGATCACTACGCCGTGACCCGAGAGGAACTTGGTCGCCGAGTGCAGTACGAGGTCGGCGCCGTGTTCGATCGGACGCATCAGATAAGGTGTCGTGAACGTCGAATCGATCAGCAGCGGTACGCCCGCGGCATGTGCCACGGCTGCGACGCTGGGTACATCGAGCACTTCGAGCCCCGGATTTCCCAGAGTTTCCGCGAACATCAGGCGGGTTTCCGGACGGACAGCACGCCCGAATGCATCGACATCGCGCGGGTCGACGAACGTGGTCTCGATGCCGAACCGTGGCAGCGTGTACGCCAGCAGATTGTGCGTGCCGCCATACAGCGATCGCGAAGCGACGATGTGATCCCCTGCGGAGCACAGAGTCGTCACCGCAAGATGCATGGCCGCCTGACCGCTGGCCGTTGCGATCGCCGCGACACCCCCGTCGAGCGCGGCCATACGCTCTTCCAGGACCGCATTGGTCGGGTTGGACAAACGCGAATACACATGGCCGGCGCGTTCGATGTTGAACAGCCCTGCCGCGAAATCGGTATCCGGAAACACGAAGGACGCGGACTGGTAGATCGGGGTGGCCCGCGCACCGGTTGCGGTATCAGGGCGGCTACCGGCATGAAGGGAGAGCGTATCGAAGCGCGTCATGGTATATGTTCGCTGGTGGTGGATAGGAGGAGATGGAAGTGACGATCGATTATGCCGGCGCACGCTACACGCCGCGACAGGAACTCATCGAAGGGCATGCCGACGCCTGGCGAATGATCGGCGCTGCCGGCACCTGG
This sequence comes from Pseudomonadales bacterium, assembly GCA_041620035.1. GTDB lineage: Bacteria > Pseudomonadota > Gammaproteobacteria > Pseudomonadales > Azotimanducaceae > SZUA-521. The sequence continues at coordinate 5,127 of JBFKCZ010000055.1, read as the reverse complement.
TGGACGGGCGCGCAACGGCGCGACATGGTGGCGGAGGCTCGCAATGCCTGGCGCTGCGCCAACTGCGCGTCGCGAAAGGACGCACTGTCGCCCAATGCCGTCTCGGGTGAGCACACGGCGTGCACCACGCTGCCCGCCCCTGCGGTGAACGCCATCCATCGAATCGTCACCGACCCCGGTCGACTCACGCGCGCCTGGTTCGACGACGTCATCGCGAGCGGCATCACGAACGCGCAATACGTGGAACTCGTCAGCGTCGTCGCCACGTCCGTGATCATCGATACGATGCATGCCGCCCTTGCACTCGATCCACCGGCGCTGCCGACCGCGGTGGCCGGTGAACCGAGCCGCAGCCTGGAGGCCGATCTCGTCGACGAAGGCGCCTGGGTGCCGATCAAGCGACGCCCCGATGCATCCGCGTCCGACACAGGCCTGCCACGCGATCCGAACATCCGCCGTGCGATGTCCATGGTGTCGGCCGCGCCCATGCTGTTCTTCCGCGCCTTCATGCCCCACTACCGCCTGCAGGGATTGCAGTTCGCGATCAGCCAGGGACAAGCCGAGTTCGTCGCGAGCCGCGTCTCTGCGCTCAACCAGTGTTTCTACTGAACCACTTCACACTCCATGCTGCTCCGTGCGAGCGGCGAGCAAACCGGGGATGACGTCAATCTCGAAGCGGTCATCGATGGCAGCGGGATGCCAGGTATCCGTTGGGGACGCGAACTCAATCGCATCGTCGAGGCGGTGATCGCGCGAGATGCGGCCGCGCTCGACGAATCATGCTCAGCCGCGGAGCCCATCATGGGTGACGATGCGGTGCGCGATGCGCTGGTGGTGGCCGCCGCCTTCAATGGCATCACCCGGGTGGCCGACGCAACCGGCATTCCGCTCGATGAGCCCACCGCTGCCGCGACCGGGGCACTTCGATCGCAATTGGGAATCGATGCCTTCGACTACGACGCGAAGAGCCAACGCTATGCGTAGCGTGAGTTCTCCTCGCTGATCTGATCGTTGAGCGTCCAGTAGTCGTAGAGCACGCCCAGGAGCAGCAGTCCGCCCGTGAACAGGTACAGGAGGCCGGTGAGCCACTTCTCCTGATAGAAGCGATGCACGCCGAAAATTCCGAGGAACGTCAGGAAGATCCACGCCAGCGTATAGCTCTTCTCGCCCGACCGGTACCTTCGGTCCGCCGCATCGTCCATTCCCGGGATGAGAAAGAGATCGACGATCCAGCCGATGAACAGCAGCCCCAGCGTGAAGAACCAGATGGTGCCCGTTACCGGCCGTCCGTAATAGAAGCGGTGTGAGCCCATGAATCCGAAGATCCAAAGCACGTAACCCACCGCCTTGGAGTGCGTATCATTGTTCTGCATGCTTGCTCGTGGCCCATGAATCCCCTCACATGCTATCGCAATGACCACCTACGATCTCATCGAATCCGAAGCCGCAAGTCCCATCAAGGCATGGACGAAAGGGGTGATATTCGATCCGAACGCTCGCCAGCAACTCCTCAACATCGCACGCCTGCCGATCGTGCATCGCTGGGTCGCCGCGATGCCCGATGTTCACCTCGGCCTGGGTGCAACCGTCGGCACCGTCATTCCAACCATCGATGCGATCATTCCGGCGGCGGTTGGCGTCGACATCGGATGCGGCATGATGGCCGTGAAGACCTCCCTCGTCGCGGCCGATCTGCCCGACAACCTCGCGAAGCTGCGCAGCGCCATCGAACGCGCCGTACCCCACGGCCGTACCCTGCTACGCAATCGCAGGGCGCGCGACCAAGGCGCATGGGGAGAAGTCCCCGATGACTGTGCCGCGGCCTGGCAACGCCTGAAGCCCGGCTTCGAACGCATCTGTGCAAAGCACCCGGTGATCGAGAACACGAACAACGTGCATCACCTCGGCACCCTCGGTACCGGCAATCACTTCATCGAGATCTGCCTCGACGAGAGCCAGTCCGTGTGGGCCATGCTGCACTCGGGGTCACGGGGTGTCGGCAATCGCATCGGGCGCCACTTCATCGAACTGGCCAAACTCGACGCGGAGCGTCACCAGCGGAACCTGCCCGATGCCGACCTCGCCTACCTGACCGCCGGCGCGGCGTACTTCGACGACTATGTGGAAGCCGTTGGCTGGGCACAGGATTTCGCGCGCGAGAATCGACGATTGATGATGAACCACGTGCTCGACACGATGGGTGACACGCTCGGCGTCGGCTTCGATCGCGAAGCACTCGCGGTGAACTGTCACCACAACTACGTGCGCCGCGAGCGGCACTTCGGCGCGGACTGCTGGGTCACACGCAAAGGCGCGATCTCAGCCCGGCAGGGCGAACTCGGCATCATTCCCGGCAGCATGGGTGCTGCGTCGTACATCGTTCGCGGTCGTGGTAACGCCGAGAGTTTCACGAGCGCCAGCCACGGCGCCGGACGCGTGCTGTCACGCAACGCCGCGAAGAAGCACATCGATCTGGAGCAGCACAGGAAGGCGGTTGCCGGCGTCGAATGTCGAATCGACGCCGACGTCATCGACGAATCACCCGCGGCCTACAAATCGATCGACGCGGTCATGAATGCACAGCGCGATCTCGTTGAGGTCGTTCATCGACTGAAACAGGTGCTTTGCGTCAAGGGCTGACGGCTGAGGGGTACCCGCCGCAACCGGCCGTTCAGTCGCCCGTCAGCGGTTCGCGCGTGCGCGCGGGAACAGACTCACCGATCGGCGCCACCCCAACCCGGACTCGGTGAACGACCACTGGGTGTCCCCGTCGTGCAGCACGAAGCCGAAATCGTCGATGTCACCGCTTCTGCGGCCGAAGAAAACACGGTCCGACAGTTTCCAGCCCACGACGCGGGTCGCGTGATCCACGTCCTGATCCAGAACGCCACCGACGAAGCGCTGGGCACCGAACGCGAACGCATCACGCTCCTCGGCATGAGCGAGCGTGGCCATCGCGGCACCGAGCATCAGCACCACGCCCCTTAAGCAGTTGGGTCGCATTCGTTTCATGAGCGCAGTCTTTCAGAGCATCGTGAAGAAACCCTGAAGACTCGTGGAGGCGCGTGCGAGGGATGTGGTAGCCCTTTACGGGGTGATCGGGAAATGTGTGAATCCGTTCACACTTTTCGATCAGTTGACCTGGGTTGTGAGCCGGGCAATGGGTTCCACCACCTGCGGCCACACGGCTTCCGGCAGATCGTGACCCATCCCTTCTATAACCACCAGTTCCGACCCCTTCAAGGCATCGTGGGTGTCGAGCCCACCCTCGAGGGGTACCAACGGATCTGCTTTGCCGTGAATGATCAGCGCCGGTACCGACAGCGTCTGCAACCGCGGTTTGCGATTGCCGCCCGCGGCCACCGCGGCCATCTGCCGCGCAACACCCACGGGATAGTAGCTGCGCTCGTAGGCACGACGCGCCCGAGCGCGGACGTCGGCTTCATTGCGGGGATAGGCAGGGCTGCCAATGACCTTCCCGATCGCAACCGCGCGGTCGAGCACCTCGTCGAGCGTCGTTCCGGCGGGACTCATGAGCGCCGCCATCGCTTCCGGCGTACCCGGAGGTACTTCCGGATTGCCGGTCGCAGACATGATGGATGTCACCGAGCGCACCCGCTGGCGGTGCCGGATCGCCATGGTCTGCACGATCATTCCACCCATCGAAGCGCCGCACACGTGCGCCGCGGGAACGTCCAGGTGATCGAGCAGACCCACCGCATCGTCTGCCATATCGTCCAACGTGTAGGGCGCCGAGACGGCTTCGCCCGCCCGTGCCTGCGTCATCACCTTCATCATGTCGGGCACGCCTGCCGAATCGAACTTCTGAGACAGGCCCACGTCTCGATTGTCGAACCGCACGACGTAATGACCGCGACGGGTGAGCTGTTCGCAGAATGCGTCGTCCCAGTGGATCAACTGCGCGCCAAGCCCCATTACCAGGAGCAGTGGGCGATCGCCGCGCTGCCCGAACGTTTCGTACTCGATGTCGATTCCGTTGATCCGTGCGTTTGCCATGGCTGTGAACAGTCTCCAGTTACTTCGATGAAAATTCCGCGCGGGGTACGCCCTGCGCGTCGTAAACGGGTTCGCTCCGTTTGATCTCGTACTTCTTCGTATCTGCACCGCGAATGCCGAACTGAGCGATGGTGTCGCGCATCTTGAAGTACGGATCCGCCTTGAGGTGAGCGGCGAGATCTGCGGTGGTCTCCCACTCTTCGAAGACATAGATGCGACCCGGGTCGATGTTGTCGGCACTCCATACGTAGTGAAGGCAGCCCTTTTCGGCACGGGCGCTCACGATGTGCGGCTTACCTGCAGCAATGGCCGCGTCGCGTCGCGCGGGATCGACATCTACGGTGCCTGCCACGATGACTGTCATGGGATTTCCTCGCTGTGTTCTTGATGATTCGGGGGTCGGTCGCGTACCGTACCAGCGAACATGAAGAGAGGCCAACTTCCGCCGTGACTGCATTCGACAAGCCCGAGTTCATTCGATCCAACGGTATTCGCATGGCCGTCTACGGCGGGGGCGACGGGCCACCCCTCGTGCTTTGCCACGGCTTCCCGGAACTCGCCTACTCCTGGCGCCACCAACTCGAGCCGCTCGTCGCAGCGGGCTACCAGGTGCTGATTCCCGATCAGCGCGGTTACGGTGCGACCGACAAGCCGAGCGCCGTCACCGACTACGATATCGATCACCTCACCGGGGACCTGACCGGGCTGCTCGACCACTACGGACACGAGCGCGCCGTATTCATCGGCCACGACTGGGGCGCAATCGTCGTTTGGAACCTGGCGATGCTGCACCCGGCGCGCGTCGCCGGTGTCGTCAACCTGAGCGTGCCGTTCATGCAGCGCGGCGAGCGCGAGTGGGTGGAGTTCTGGGAAGCCAACCTCGGGGGTGACTTCTACATCGTCCACTTCAATCGGCAGCCCGGCGTCGCGGATGCCGCGTTCGCGCGCAACCCGAAGAACCTGCTGCGCAACCTCTACCGCACGGAGTTCTGGAACGCACCGCCACGCAAGGCGCGACCCGGCATGGCGATGATCAACCTCGTGGACGACACCGAAGCACCCGGCAGGCTGATGATGTCGGAAACGGAACTCGACCGGTTCGCCGAGGCG
>JBFKCZ010000054.1:0-10057 GCA_041620035.1 Pseudomonadales bacterium | reverse complement strand
GCGATCGCCGCGGTCTCGGTGATTTCGAAGCACACCTTGCTCGTGGGTGCCTGAGTGCGGCTGAACTGTTCGAGTACGAAGTCGGCGAAGGTTTCGTCGTTCACGGAGTGACCGGATACATTGATCGAGAATGCGCCGAGCTCATCGAGCTGACTGCGATGCTCCGCCATCCAGCGGAACACATTCTCGATCACCCAGCGATCCACCAGCGTGACGCGGTTGTAGGTTTCCGCGGCGAGAATGAACTCCGATGGCGGCATCGGGTCGCCGAGCTCGTCCGCCATGGTCAGCAGGATCTCGAAATGCACCGGCGCCTTGCCATTGTCGCCCGCAACGATCGGCAGAATGCGCTGGCAGTTCAATATCAGCCGATCGTCGTCCATGGCGGCATCGAGCTGGGTGACCCATTCCATGACGCCACGCCGACGGATCATGCGCGCATCGCCCAGTTCGTATTCCTGTACGCGATTGCGTCCCGCGTCCTTGGCGGCATAACACGCTTCATCGGCCGACCGCATTGCCGCGTCCGCATTCGCCGTGGCTTCGTCCACGAACACGAGACCCAAACTCGCGGATAGAGCGTAGTGCCGCTCTTCCCAGTCGAATCGCTGTTCGCGAACCAGCTCCAGCAACGACTCGGCCTTGGCGCGCGCGGCTTCGGTCTCGACGTCGAGCATCAGAACACCGAACTCGTCGCCGCCCAGGCGAGCGACCTTCGCGTTGTCTTCGGCAGCACCCGCAGCGAGTCGCTTGCCCACCAGTTTGAGCAGTTCGTCTCCGGCCGTATGGCCACTCGTGTTGTTCACGATCTTGAACTGATCGAGATCGAGGTAGGCGAGCATGTGCTGCTTGCCCGTGGCCTTCGACAGCTCGATCGCATCATCGAGGGCCCGTTCGAATTCCTTGCGATTGAGCAGATCGGTGAGTTCGTCGTGGCTCGCCTGATAGGTGAGCCGATTGTGCATGTTCTGCAGCATGCGTTGCGATGCGCGCTCCATGAGCGGCAGATCGACGTCGTCGAGCAGCGTGATCTTGCCTTCGTGCAGACCGTCGGCCATCTCCTTCAGTTCGAGTTCTTTCGTCTTGATGCCCTTGCGGTTGACGAGCACGAACGAACCATAGTCGTCGCCGACGAAGGCAACGGACAGGATCAACGGCCGGCCGTCCTCGTCGGTCATCGCAATCCAGTCGCCGACACTCAAGCGGCGTATTCGGTCGAGCGCTTTGCTCCAGACCGTCCGCACCTTGTCGTCGTCCGTGTCGATCTTCGGATTCGTGTCGGGCAGCAGTCCCTTGAGACCCAGTGCCTCGGGCGTTGCATCCGGTTCCAGCGGCTTGCGCTTGACGGGCGCTTTGCGCCCCGTGCTGTCGCCGATCAGCGCATCGGACAGGCCCATCACCAGCGGCGTGCGTTTGCCGGGTTCGAACGAGATGCTGTTGAGACCGGCCACTACGCGCCGCAGCAGCGTCTCTGGTTCGATGTAGCCCGGGCTGCCGGGCTTCGACTCACCGGAGAGCTGCGCCTGCAATTCATCCGCGGTCGCGAGCGCGTCGCGCCACTCGTTGCTGTCGCGACCATGGCGCAGATAGGTGTGCACGAGCAGGTTGCGCCAGCCCGGGTTCAGGAGCTTGAGCAGGAGATCGGGCACTTCCTTGCCGCTCAGGCGCGGTTCCAGTTCGCCCAGCACCGCGCGCCGCGCGCGCGCGAGTTTCTGCTGGCCTTCGCTGGTGCGCACCGTTCGCTCGACGTTGCCACGGAACGCTTTCGCCTGACGATCGACCAGGGGGTTCAATTCGTCGAGGATGTCCTCGAACACCTTGGGATTCTTGTCGTAATCGCTGACGACACGCTCGAGCAGTTCATCGACGCGGCGTCCCACGTCGCGATCGATGCCGAACCGCACGTCCCTGGCGTTGCCGATCCGCGCCAGCTGGTTGAGCACCTGCACCGCGGAATGGGGGTTCTGAGGCTCGTGATCGAGGAACTCGGGGTCCTTGGTCGCGAGTTTGTTGAGCGTGATCTCCAGGCGCTTGATCCAGTCGCGAACACCGTCGGTGACGAATCGATCCTGTTCGAGCGAGTCGACCAGGTCTTCCATCACGTTCAGGGTGTCGAACTCCTGCTCGCCGAACGCCTTCTGGTCACCATGTCGCTGCTTCAGGGCGTGAAGCAGGCGCGGCTTCAACCGCGTGTCGGTGAGCGGCGTATCGCCGAGTTCCTGCTCCACCTGACTGATCGCCTCCAGGATGTCGCCGGTGTTGAAGCGCTCCTCCGGGCGCGCATCGGGCGGCGCGATCTTGACTTCGTCCGGCACACCGCGGCTCTGCCGCGCGCGCCGGCCGAGCTGCAGCAGTTCCCGCGCGGCCTTGTAGACCTCGGCGGTGCCGCCTCGCGGTGCGGCGAACGGGTTGTTCGCGACGTTCGGCGAAACCGCAACGCCATCGGCCGCCATCGCCGCCTCGCGAACGGACGCTTCCATGTTCTGGTAGGTCGCGGGCTGAGCGCGTGGCGGTGGCGTGGGGCGACGCAGCGAGCGCGCCATCGCGGCACGCAGTTCTTCGACCGACGGAAAGACGCCGGAGTCTTCCAGCATCTTGCCGATGGCCTGGTAGACGTTCCCGAGCAGCGGCGTGAGAACGGCTTCGAACTCGTGGTAGAGATCCTGCTTGACCTGCCGCCGAACGTCGATTTCACCGATCGCTTCGTCGAACGACCACGCGATCGCGGCGGGACCGACCGGCACGACGTCCTTGTGACTCCAGGGTTTGGCAATGAGGCCGAGGCGCGCACGGATGTCGAGCAGCGTGTCGTTGTAACGGTTCTCGGCCTTGGAAATGATTTCCGCGATCGACAACCATTCCTCGAATTGTTCCGTATCGACGAGTTCGAGCTTGACGCTGCTGCCCGTCTCGCGACGCCGCCGCTTGTCGAGCACGGCTTCGAGGTCGGAGACCTGGTCGATCTGGGTGACGATCGCGCGACCGAACCGTGTGCGGACCTGCTCGCGCTTCTTCTCGAGCTGATCGAGGCCCTCGAAGTACATCATCTGCATGGCGTTGGTTCCGGCATCCCGGGCGCGCAGCAGCAGATCGCGGTCGCACTTCTCGAAGAAGTTCTGAATCAGCCGGGTCGCGGCGCGGGACATGATGCGGCGCAACTGTTCGCGGACCTGTTCGGCATCGGCGTCCTTGATGCGTCGATCGCGCAGGAACTTTTCGGACAGCTCCGCCGCGCTCTCGCCCGCCGCTTCTTTGCCTTTCTCACCCGCCTTACCGGCGCCCTCGCCGGCGCCGTCGGTCCGTGCCAGGTCGGCGGCACTGCCGGCCACCATGCCGGATGCCACGGCGAAGTCCATGAGCGCCTGAAACGCAGGCGTGGCCAGCGGCTCGGGGAAGCGGATACCCAGGCCATTGCCGTTGCCGAGGATGCGGGCCACCGTGGCCTGCATGCGAACGTGCCGATCGCCCTCGGGGGTCGGCACCGAGAAGTGCACGGCCAGGGGATCGCCAACTTGCGGGTTGGAGCCTGTTGCCGCCAGCGACCGACTGCCGCCGGAGCCGACCAGCATCATGCCCGTCTGACAGAAGTCGCGAATCGAGCACAACCACGATCGCCCCTGACGGGGGTGAACGAGGGCGCCAATGGAGATGGGCTGTCTCGGGTGAGTTCGCCGGTCCACGTTATCCCTAATCCCGGCGCGCGCCGAAGGCGCTGCGTCCTGTGAATGCGATCGAGCCTACCTGATTCGCGGGCTGCCGGTCACCTGGACGACCCGGCTCGCGCGGCATCCGTCTCAGTTTCAGGGGCGACCACGACACGGTTTCGGCCCTGAGTCTTGGCCGCGTACATCGCAGCGTCGGCGCGGCTCAACAGTTGCTCCACCGGCTCCTTCAGACGGTACGCCGCGATTCCCACGGATGCCGTGACCGCAAAGTCGGGCGCGTTGGGATGAATGACCATCAGCTGGGTCTGCCGCCGCAGCCGTTCCGCGACGCGTACCGCGTCGGTGAGTGTCGCGTTGGTGAGTACGAGTACGAATTCCTCACCGCCCATGCGGGCCACGAAGTCTTCTTCACGCACCACGCGCCGTGCGATTTCCGCGAACGCCTTCAGCACGTCGTCGCCCTGGCTGTGGCCGAAGCGATCGTTGACGCGCTTGAAGTGGTCGAGATCGACGTAGCACAGCGCGAAGCTCAGCGTGTTGCGATCGGCGAGCGCCTTTTGGCGCTGCAGATACTCCATGAGCTGCCGGCGGTTGTAGAGACCCGTGAGGTCGTCGCGCATCGCCAGTTCATGCACTTTCACCAGCGCGCGCTCGAGATCCCGCGTGCGGCCCTCGAGTTCGGACTTCAGCCGGCCCACCTCGCCGGCGACCAGCACGCCGCCGATCAGCGCGAGGGAGTAACCCAGCATGTTGAGGGCAACGGTCTGCGCATCGCCCATGACGCCCGCATTGAATCCCGCGACGACCCCGACGAGGTACGTGCCCCACACGGTCGCAGCCAACAACGTGAGCTGGCTGCGATCGAGGTGCAGCGCACTGAACGTGAGCCCGAGCAGCGACGCGGCGAGCAGGAGCAAACGCAACGGCGAGTCGCTGATCACCGCCATCGACATCAGTGCCACGGCGCCCCATACCGCAAACGGCATCAGCGCGCTCTTGCGGTTCGTCGTCAGCTCCCGGTCGATGCCGACCGCGTAGGCGAGCAGCACGACACCAATCGCAGCCATCGCCGTCGCCACCACGAACGCGACGTCGGGCAGCCGCAACATGCCGTAGCGATGGGCGACGTACACGAACAGCAGGTAGCCGCCGAGCCCGCTGGCAACTGCAACGGTCCTCCGCATACGCAACACCTGTGCGTGCAAAAACTGGCGCACCGCCGTGGCCGTGGTCATGAGCGGGCCTATCAATCGATTGGAAACGATTCTAAGTGGCCGAGTCGCCGCGACGTGTGGGCGACAGGGGAGGCGTTGTAATCGGTTTGTAACGCGTCGTCCGCGTGGCCTTCATCCGCGAGGGAGGGTACGCGCCACCGCATCCCGCCAGCCCGCGGTGAGCCGCTCGCGCTCCGCCTCCGCGATCGCGCTGGCAAAGCGCCGCTCGCATTGCCAAAGCTGTGCGGCTGCGTCGATGGACGGCACGAGACCAGCCCCAACCGCGGCGAGCATCGCCGCGCCGAGGGCGGTCGTTTCGGTGATGCGCGGGCGTTCCACCGGGACACCGGTGATGTCGGCGATGAACTGGCACACCCAATCGTTCACGACCATGCCGCCGTCGACGCGCAAGGTGGTCACCGGCGCGCCGTCGCGGGCGAGCGCCTCGAGCAACTCCGCCGTCTGATAGCCGACACTCGCCAATGTCGCCGTGACGATCTGCTCGACGCTCGTGTCGAGCGTCAGACCGCAGATGAGGCCGCGTGCATCGGGTTGCCAGTGGGGTGCGCCCAGACCGGTGAACGCCGGCACGAGGTACACGCCACCCGTATCCCGTCCGATACGTGTCGCCATGGCTTCGGTGGCCGCCGCCGAGTCGACGAGCCGAGCGCGGTCGCGCAGCCACTTCACTGCCGCCCCCGCGACGAAGATGCTGCCTTCGACCGCGTAGGTCGGCACGCCATCGATGCGATAACCCACGGTGCTCAACAGACCCGATCGAGATGTGACGCGCCGATCGCCCGTGTTCGTGACCACGAAACATCCTGTGCCGTACGTGCTCTTCGTCATGCCCGGTGCGAAACACCCCTGACCCACCAACGCCGCCTGCTGATCGCCCGCGACTCCGAGGATGGGTATCTCGGCCCCGAACCATTCCGCATCAGCGACACCGTATCGGTCGACACAATCCAAGACCCTTGGCAGCACCGCACGGGGAATGTCGAAGTAGTCGAGCAGCGTGTCGTCCCACGCCTGACGATCCAGGTTGAACAACTGTGTCCGTGATGCGTTGGTCGCGTCGGTGGCGTGGCTCGCACCCTTCGTGAGCCGCCAGACGAGAAAGCTGTCGACGGTACCGAAGCGCACTTCGCCACGCGCCGCGCGCTGACCGACGCCCGGGACTTCTTTCAAGAGCCAGGCGAGCTTCGTGCTCGAGAAGTAGGGATCGACCACGAGCCCCGTCGCGTCGGCGATGGATTGCGCCATGCCTTCGCGCCGAATCGCGTCGCATCGCGCGGCGGTGCGTCGATCCTGCCAGACGATGGCGTTGTGGAGGGTTTCGCCGGTGGCGGCGTCCCACACGAGGGTCGTCTCGCGCTGATTGGTGATACCGATGCCATCGATGTCCTTCGCGCCGACTTTCGCCGCCGCCAGGGCGTTGCGTCCCGTCGCCAGCACGGTCGACCAGATGTGCTCAGGATCGTGTTCCACCCAACCATCGCGGGGGAAATGCTGGTCGAATTCCTGCTGCGCGCTGCCGAGGATGGTGCCGTCCTGATCGAAGACGATGGACCGTGTGCTCGACGTGCCTTGATCGATCGCCAGAATGCGTCCCATGCATGCCCCCAAGCTCGATCCGGGGAGCCTAGCACGGCGGAAATGGGCGGCGGCACCCACCACAAGATGTAGTGTTCCCGCAGTCGCCCCCGGAGCCCTATTTTAGCGCCGGGGACGTCTCGGATCGGCTGGGTTCGTGGCGTGGCAACGCGCGCCACCTTCGCTGCCGCGTTACCCACACCACGTCCACCGTCGGTGCACATGAAACGCACCGGACGCACACATGAACTTCACAGCTTTTCCACCTTGCATCGCGCCGACCCACCGCAGTATCTTGTATGCCCTTCGCCGCTGAACCCAAGATGTAGGGGTTTCGTGTCGCTGAGCGGGTGTGCGATCAACGCGCTGGGAGGGGTCCCCTGGGCGCGTGGCAGCCGAGGTTGGAGCCGCATTTGGGACCGATTTCGCAGCCAACAGGAAACCACCATCGCTCGGCATGGCAGACGCTGACGACGCCCTCCGGACGCCGGAAGGGACAGCGAGCGAGCACGATTTTCGGGGGTCGGTCCCCATCGACCGCAACACAAGGGGTTGTGGTCTGCGAACCGGCCCAAACGGGCGATGAAATCGCCTGAAACCAACGCGACACCCAGTACGGGAAACCAATTCGGGGAGACGATCAACACATGCAGACGGACACGCTCGATCACACCCAGACGCCAGCCAGTCCACGACCGAACAACCCTTCACCAGCCCTGACCGCGACCGCGCCCGGACAACTGCGCGTCATCAAACGCAACGGCACCGTGGTGCCGTACACCGACGACAAGATCGCGGTGGCGATGACGAAGGCCTTTCTCGCGGTCGAAGGCGGCACCGCGGCGGCGTCGCCGCGCATCCGCGAACTCGTGCGTACGCTCACCGATCAGGTGACATCGACGTTCGAGCGGCGCTTTCCGTCCGGCGGCACGTTGCACATCGAAGACGTGCAGGACCAGGTCGAACTGGTGCTGATGCGTTCGGGCGAGCACAAGGTGGCGCGCGACTACGTGCTGTACCGTGACAGCCGCGCGCGGGCCCGTGCGGAACGCGCGAAGGCCGCGGCGCCAACGGTCACCACGCCCATCAGCGTGACGCGAGCCGACGGCAGCCGCGTACCGCTCGATGTCGAGCGGCTCGTCACCGTCGCCACCGAAGCGTGCCAGAACCTCGCGGACGTCGATGGCGATCGCATCATCGAAGCCGCGCTCAACAACATGTACGACGGCATCGCCGAGAAAGATGTCGGCACGTCGGTGCTGATCACGGCCCGTACGCTCGTCGAGGAAGAACCGAACTATTCCTTCGTGACCGCGCGCATTCTGCTCGATGAACTGCGCAACGAAGCCCTGACGTTCCTCGGCGTGCAGCGCCCGGGTGCCGCACCCGACGATTTCCGCGCGACCCAGGCAGACATGGGGTTGCTCTACCCTGTTGCACTGAAGGCGTTCATCGACAAGGGCGCAACCCTCGAACTCGTCGCGCCGGAACTGCGCAAGTTCGACCTCGATGCACTCGGCGCGGCACTGAAACCCGAACGCGACCTCAACTTCACGTACCTGGGGCTGCAGACTCTCTACGACCGGTACTTCATCCACAGCAAGGATGTGCGCATCGAACTGCCGCAGGTCTTCTTCATGCGCGTCGCCATGGGCCTGGCCATCGAGGAAGCCGACCGTACTGCGCGCGCCATCGAGTTCTACGATCTGCTGTCGTCCTTCGACTACATGAGCTCGACACCGACGCTCTTCAACGCCGGCACGCTGCGCTCCCAGCTGTCTTCGTGCTTCCTGACGACCGTCCCTGACGATCTCGATGGCATCTACCGGGCCATTCACGACAACGCCATGCTGTCGAAATGGGCAGGCGGTCTCGGCAACGACTGGACTCGCGTGCGCGCACTGGGCGCCTACATCAAGGGCACGAACGGCAAATCCCAGGGCGTCGTGCCGTTTCTCAAAGTGGTGAACGACACCGCGGTAGCCGTCAATCAGGGCGGCAAGCGCAAAGGTGCGGTCTGTTCGTATCTCGAAACCTGGCACCTCGACATCGAGGAGTTCCTGGAGCTACGCAAGAACACCGGCGACGACCGGCGCCGCACCCACGACATGAATACCGCGAACTGGATTCCCGATCTGTTCATGAAGCGTGTCTTCGAAGACGGTCATTGGACGCTGTTCTCGCCGAGCGACGTGCCGGATCTGCACGATCTCTACGGTCAGGCGTTCGAGCACCGCTATGCCGAATACGAGGAGATGACCCAGAGAGGCGCGCTGCCGCTATTCAAGCGCATCAAGGCCCGCGACCTCTGGCGCAAGATCCTGTCGATGCTGTTCGAAACCGGCCATCCCTGGATCACGTTCAAGGACAGCTGCAACGTGCGCTCGCCGCAGCAGCACGTCGGCGTCGTGCACTCCTCGAACCTGTGCACCGAGATCACGCTCAACACGTCGAAGGACGAGATCGCCGTGTGCAATCTCGGTTCGATCAACCTCGCCCAGCACCTGCGCGACGGGGAGATCGATCAGGAGAAGCTGCGTCGCACCGTGCGCACCGCGGTACGCATGCTCGACAACGTCATCGACATCAACTACTACTCGGTGCCCCAGGCGCGCACGTCGAACATGCGCCACCGTCCCGTGGGCCTCGGCATCATGGGCTTTCAGGATGCGTTGTATGCGCTGCGCATACCCTACGCATCGGATGAAGCCGTGGCGTTCGCCGACCGATCCATGGAAGCCGTCAGCTACTTCGCGATCGAAGCGTCGAGCGAACTGGCACAGGAGCGCGGCTCGTATCAGAGCTTCGAAGGTTCGCTGTGGAGCCGCGGCATTCTGCCCCTCGACTCGCTCGTGGCGCTGAAGCGCGAACGCGGCGACGCCTACCTCGACGCGAACTTCGATTCGACCCTCGACTGGGAGTCGCTGCGTGCCCGCGTGAAAACCCATGGCATGCGCAACTCGAACGTGATGGCGATCGCGCCGACGGCCACCATTGCGAACATCACCGGCGTGTCGCAGTCGATCGAGCCGACGTACCAGAACCTGTACGTGAAATCGAACCTCTCGGGCGAGTTCACCGTGGTCAATCCCTACATGGTCCACGACCTCAAGGCACTCGGCCTGTGGGACAAGGTGATGGTGAACGATCTCAAGTACTACGACGGCAGCCTTTCGGCGGTGGAACGCATCCCCGACGAACTGAAAGCGTTGTACGCGACCGCATTCGAAATCGAACCGCGCTGGCTCGTCGACGCCGCGGCGCGGCGGCAGAAGTGGATCGATCAGGCCCAGTCGTTGAACCTGTACATGGCAGGTGCTTCGGGCAAGAAGCTCGATGTCACCTACCGAATGGCCTGGCTGCGCGGATTGAAGACCACCTACTACCTGCGCGCGCGGAGCGCGACGAGTACGGAGAAGTCCACGGTCGACCGCGGGCGGCTGAACGCGGTGTCGGCAGAGTCGAGCGAACCGGCGGAAGTGCCGCTCGCGTGCTCGATCGACGACCCGGATTGTGAAGCCTGTCACTAGCACGTTCACGGAGGAACCCGGAGCATGTTGACCTGGGACGATTACGAAGAAG
>JBFKCZ010000053.1:0-10159 GCA_041620035.1 Pseudomonadales bacterium | reverse complement strand
GAGATGATCATGTCCTTCACCCGATCGTGGATGTAGATGTAGCCATCACGGGCGTAACCGGCGTCTCCGGTTCGCAGCCAGCCATCGGGCGTGATCGTGGCCGCGGTTGCCTCCGGGTTCTTCCAATAGCCCTTCATGTTCTGTTTGCCGGCAACCCAGATCTCGCCCACATCGCCTTCGGCGCAGTCGGTGAGCGACTCGGGATCGACAATGCGTACCCTGTTTGGCGGCACTGGCTTGCCTGCGGAACGCAACAGGTGAGCCCGCGGCCCACCCGGATCGTGGTCGGAGGCATCGAGCAGGCAGACACCGCCTGTCGTTTCAGTCAGCCCATACGCCTGGTAGAAACCGCAACCGAACGTCTCGATCGACTTGATCAGAACGCTTTCCGTAATGGGGGACGCACCGTAAACGATGGCCTCGAGCGTGGCGAAGTCGGTGTGCTCGACCCCCTTGGTGCCAAGCAACAGCTGCAGTACCGCCGGTACGAAACACGCGTGCGTGACACCGAACTGTTCGATGTTCTTCAGGATGCCGGCCGGTTCGACATCGCGAAGCAGAACCATCGCGGCTCCCTGGTAGGTGCCGACGAGGCCCCAGCCACTCCCCGCAATGTGGAACAACGGCATGCACACCAGATTGACCGAGTCGGGCTTGAATCCAAGCACCGAGAACCCGTCGCGCAGCGTGGCCAGAAAGTTCTCGTGCGTGAGCTCCACGCCTTTTGGCAGTCCAGTCGTTCCCGACGTATAGAGCTGATAGCACGTGTCTCCCGGCTTGGATGAGACCCGGGGATCGTCCGCCGGCGCATCGGCTACCCATTGCTCGTAGGTCGGATACCCCGATGAGCCCGGATCACCGACCACCACGATCTCGCGTATGTGCGGCAGCTTCATCTGGGCGAGATGGCCGAGGAATTCGTCGCCCACCAACAGCACTCTGGCCTCGCTGTTGTTCAGGATGTATTCCATTTCCGCGGGCGCGAGCCGCCAGTTCACGGCTACTGACGCAGCGTTGAGCTTCGCGCTTCCGAACAGGTAGGTGAAGTACTCGGGCGCATTCTTGTCGAGATGCGCCACACGATCGTGCGCGCCCACACCGGCCTTCGCCAATCGCTGCGCCACCTGATTCGACTCGCGATCGAGCTTCCCAAACGACCAGGTGCGGCCGTCGGTTGCGTAGTGGATGGCCGGGCGCTCCGGGCTCTTCAGCGCATGGTGGCGCACGATATCCGCGAGACTGTTGATGGCCATCGCTCCCCCTATACCAGCTTCCCCTCGGCGACTGTCCGAACTTTACCACCCACCCGGTAGTGATCCATGGCCACGTCCAGGTACAGACGCGACGGCCGGCCGATCTCGAACCCCTGTTCGACGATGGCGGTGAAAGGGTTACCAAGGATTTCCCGCAGGTAGCACGCCAGACCACTGTTCGCACTGCCCGTCGCTGGATCCTCCCGCTGCCCATTGGCGTCGAAGAACATGCGCGCCGAGTAGTCTGCGTCCGCCGAGTACGCTTCCGGCGCGAACAGAAAGATCGCCCGCGCGGGAACACCCTCCTTCAACATCACAGCTGCAACCTCGAGATCGAGACGCGCGCGCTTCAAGTCATGCAGGCTCCGCAACGGTACGAACAGGAACTGCGGGCCGAGGTCGACCAACCGCGCCGGCCATTCGGGATGCAGCGCATCGACGGCAAGCGACAGCACGGCGGCGGCTCGCGCCGGGTCCAGTTTCGCACCAAGCTTCGCGGGCGGAGGCGCCATCCAGCACGGTGCGTCGTCGCCGTCGAACGTGACGGTCACCGGACCCACGCCGAGGTTCAACGTGAACCGCGGCTTGTCGCGACCCAGTACCCAGGCTGTGCCAAGCGTGGGATGACCCGCGAAGGGCAGTTCTTCGCCCGGCGTGAAGATACGAACAGTCGCCTCGCCGGCGTGCTCTTCTGTGACGAAGGTGGTTTCCGAGAAGTTGATCTCGCGCGCGATTGCCTGCATCGTCGTCGTGTCGAGCGACGCTGCATCCCGTACCACCGCCAGTTGATTGCCTGCGTACTTCGCTTCCGCGAAGACGTCGACGATGGTCAGCCGCACGGTACCATCATCCGCTCTTGAACTGAGCTACGAGCCCTGCGATCGACTCCTTCGCGTCGCCGAACAGCATGCGGGTGTTCTCACCGAAGAAGAGCGGGTTATCGACCCCAGAAAAGCCCGATGCCATGGAACGCTTGAGTACGAACACCGTCCGCGCCTTGTCGACATTGATGATCGGCATGCCGTAGATAGGGCTGTTCTCGTCGTTGCGCGCGGCCGGATTGACGACGTCATTGGCCCCAATGACCACTGCGACATCGATGTTGTCGATGCGCGGGTTGATGTCGTCCATCTCGATCAACTGATCGTAGGGCACGTTCGCCTCGGCGAGCAGAACGTTCATATGGCCCGGCATACGGCCGGCCACGGGATGGATGGCGTAGGTGACTTCCGCGCCGTTCTTTTCGAGCAGATTGCCGAGTTCGCGGACGACGTGCTGCGCCTGCGCTACCGCCATGCCGTAGCCCGGCACGAAGGTCACGGAGGAGGCTGCTTCGAGAATGAGATATGCGTCGTCGACCTTGATCGGACTCACGACACCTTCCACCTTGCTCGCAACCTTGACGGCACCGAAGCCGGAGAAGAGCACGTTGGCGAGCGATCGGTTCATCGCCTTGCACATGATGTTGGTGAGGATGATCCCCGCCGCCCCGACCAGAGCCCCGGCGACGATCAGAATGTTGTTGTGGATGGCAAAGCCGGCAGCGCACGCAGCGAGGCCCGAATACGAGTTCAGCAGTGAAATGACCACCGGCATGTCGGCCCCGCCAATCGGTATCACAACCATCACACCGAGGATCAGCGAGAGCACGATGACGGTGATGAACGCTGCGGAAGTCGTCGAAGGGTCCATGCAGAACAGGACGCCCGCCGCAACGACGGCAGCCAGCATCAGACCGTTGACGATACGCTGAGCGCCGAACACGATCGCACGGCTTGGCATGACTTCCGCTAGCTTTGCATACGCGACGACGCTGCCCGTGGTCGTGACGCCACCGATGAGGATCGACAGGAAGATCGTCAACGCGATGAACGTCGTCGTACCTTCGTTGTAGAGCGCGGCCCAGCCAACCAGCAGACTCGCCAAACCTCCAGAACCGTTGAACAGCGCGACCATCTCCGGCATGGCGGTCATTGCGACAGCCCGCGCCGCAAAGGCACCGATGACCGCACCGACGACCGACGCGATCACGATGTATTGGAACTCGATGATCGAATGCGCCATGAGGGTCACGACGACCGCGATCAGCATGCCGACTGCGGAAATGAAATTGCCGCGTCTGGCCGAGGCCGGCGAACCCAGCATCTTCAGGCCGAATATGAAGAGCGCCGCAGCGACGACGTACGCCAGATTGATTGCAACGTCGCTCACTTCGAACCTCCGGCGTCTTTCTTCTTGAACATGCCGAGCATACGGTCGGTAACCATGTAGCCACCCACCACGTTGATTGTCGCGAACGCGACCGCGAAAGCCCCCAACCAGCTCGCGAAGACGCTTGCGCCAGCACCAGCGGAAAGGAGCGCACCTACCACCGTGATGCCCGAAATGGCGTTGGCGCCGGACATCAACGGAGTGTGCAAGGTGGCAGGGACCTTCGATATGAGTTCGAACCCAAGGAAGATCGAGAGAATCAGTACGAATGTGAGATAGACCGGTTCCACGATGCCTCCTCAGAGCTTCTTGATGACTTCATTGACGATCGCGCCGTCGCGGGTGATCACACACCCCTTGACGATCTCGTCGTCCGGATCGAGTTGGAGCGACTTCTGCTCCTTGTCCCAGAACTCGTCCAGCAGATTGACGATGTTGTTGCCGTACATGTCGCTGGCGTTGCGAGCGACCTGGGAAGGCAGGTTGCCGAGACCAATGACGATGACGCCGTTGATGTCGACCACTTCGTTGAGCACCGAGCCTTCGACGTTTCCGCCGGTCTCGGTCGCCATGTCGACAACCACACTGCCAGGGCGCATCGCTTCGACCATATCGCGCGAGACGATGCGGGGCGCGGGCCTCCCGAACACCTGGGCCGTGGTGATGACCACGTCGGACGCGGCAATCACCTTCTTCATGCCCACACGCTGCATCTCCAGCTGCTCGGGCGTGAGCTCCTTGGCATAACCCTGAGCCGTCTGGCCCGTATCGCCCAGATCGATCTCCACGAACTTCGCACCCAACGACTGAACCTGTTCAGCGACCACCGGCCGGGTATCGAATGCCTCTACCCGGGCGCCCAAACGCTTCGCCGTGGCAATGGCCTGAAGGCCGGCGACACCTGCACCGATGACGAACACCTTGGTAGGGGGAATGGTGCCCGCCGGCGTCATCATCATCGGAAAGATCTTCGGTGAGTGCTGTGCCGCGAGCACAACGGTGACGTAACCCGCCAGATTGGCCTGAGACGAAAGGGCATCCATTTTCTGCGCCCGCGTCGTGCGAGGGATCATCTCCATCGAGATGCCGATGACCCCTTGTTGCGCGAGCTGTGCCACCAGCGCCTTCTCGTTGAACGGGTCGAGAAAACTCACGTGCACCGCGTTGGCCTTCACCTTCGTCAGTTCCGCCGTAGAAGGCTTCCGCACGCGTACGACGACATCAGCGGCCAGCACCGCATCGCGCGAGCTTTCGACCGTCGCCCCGGCCTCTTGATACTCGGCATCGGTGATCCGTGCCCCTGCGCCGAGACCCGCCTCGACCGTAATCTCGAATCCGAGCGTCTTCAGCTTCTTGACGTTCGCCGGTACGAGCGCCGCTCGCAGTTCTCCCGGCCAGGTCTCCTTAGGCACGCCAATGCGCATCTCGACCATCCTCTTAGTGTGTTCCGCCCCCGGCGCCTACGCATACGCGGCACCTCGAATGACGCCGCACATTCTTGCGATGCGGCGGCCCCCGATCACATTGCACGGCTCTTTGGCATGCACTGACGAGAGGCGCGCAAGGCTAGCGAATCGAACTGGGCAACACAATCCTGCTGTTTTCGGGAGGCCTCACCTTGCAAGGCCACGGGGTGGTTCCCACAATCCCGAGGCATTCCAAGTGGGGCCTCACATGCCAGGTGCACGTCAGATGAGCCAGCGGGCAGCCTTTGTCGCTGTGGCAGTGGCCTTCGCGACCGGATTGATCGCCAGCCTCGCCATCCGCCCGCCGGGACAGGCCAGCGTGGATCCAGCCGACGCCACCGCGGCCGTCCGCATCAAGTGGCGAGTACCCGTTGCCTTCGGCACGAACCTCAAAGCCCTCGGTGACAACGTGCTGTACGTGGCCGAGGCGGCGCGGGCGTCGAGTGCCGGCGCGATCGTGCTGGTGCCCTACGAACCCGGAGAGATCGTGCCCGCCTTTTCGATCGTCGACGCTGTGCGCGACGCGAAGGTGACCGCCGGCTACACCTGGCTCGGCTACGACCAGGGCAAAATCCCCGCCTCAGCGCTGATCGCCGCGGTGCCATTTGGCATGGAACCGTGGGAATTTACGGCCTGGTGGTACGAGGCCGGCGGCCGTGACGTCACGGAGCGGATCTATCACGACTACGGCGTCCACCCGGTGCTGTGCGGCATCATCGGCCCCGAAACCGCTGGCTGGTTTCGCAAACCCATCGAATCGGAGCGTGACCTCGCGGGTCTCAAGATTCGCTTTGCCGGGCTCGGCGGACAGGTGCTCGAACGCCTCGGCGCCTCCGTGACGATGCTGCCGGGCGGCGAAATCTTCCAGGCGCTCGAGAAAGGCGCCATCGACGCCACCGAGTATTCCCTGCCGGTCGTCGATGAAGCGCTCGGGTTCGATCGTGTCGCGCCCATCAACTACTTCCCCGGCTGGCATCAGACGTTCACGTCATTCCATCTCGTCGTCAATCTGCAGCGCTGGCAGTCGCTGACGGACTCGGATCGGGCACTGCTCGATACGGCATGCACCGCCGGCGTGACGAGAAACCTCGCCCGCGGCGAAGCACTCCAGGGGCCGGTGCTCGCGGGTTTCGAGACGAAAGGCGTGGCCGCACGCTCGATTCCACCGCAACTCCTCACCGTGCTCAGGCGTGTGACCGACGAAGTGCTCGCGGGTGAAGCGGCTCGCGATGCCGACTTTCGCGCCGTGCTGGCATCCCAACGCGCGTTTCGCGCGGACTATGCCCGCTGGAAGCGGCTTGCTTACCTGCCGCGGGATTTCTGATGCTGCCCGAAACGTCGCTGTCGCGGGCCATCGATCGTACGCTGCGGCGATTCGACGACTGGCTCGGCTGGATCTGGATCGTGCTGCTGGGCGTGATCGTAGCCAATGTCGTCATGCGTTATGCCTTCGGCGAGGGCCGCATCGAGTTCGAGGAGATTCAATGGCACCTCTACGCCACCGGCATGCTGCTGGGACTGGCGGTGTGCTACTCCGACGATGCCCACATCCGGGTCGATGTGATCCACGAACGATTCGGCCACCGGACCCGCGCCTGGATCGAACTGTACGGCACGCTCTTGCTGCTGCTCCCGTTCATCGCCTTGATGCTCGTCTATTCAGTGCCCTTCGTGATGCACAGCTTCGCGATGAGCGAAGTGTCGGTGGCACCCGGCGGGCTGCCCCTGCGCTGGCTCATCAAGGCCATGTTGCCAATCGGCTTCGGCCTGCTGCTGGTGGCCGCGATCGCCCGACTCACACGCGTCTGGGCATTCCTGTTCGGATCTGCCGATGCCGATTAGCGATTGGCTGGCGATCGGCATGTTCGTCGCCTTCATCGGACTCGTGTTCACCGGCTTTCCCGTGGCGTGGGTGCTCGGCGGGCTCGCAGTGTTCTTTTCCGCAATCGCCATCATTCTCGACGCCGACTTCCTGACTCGTATCGGCGTCGACTGGGCGTATGCCTCGCTCTCCGTAGAACGAACCTGGAACGTCATGGAGAACTGGGTGATGGTCGCTTTGCCGATGTTCATCCTCATGGGCGTGTTGCTCGACCGCTCGGGCATCGCGACCGATCTCATGACCAGTTTCTCCCGGCTGTTCGGGCGCCTTCGAGGCGGCCTTGCCATCGCCGTCACCCTGATCGGTGTTTTGCTTGCAGCCACCACGGGCATCATCGGAGCATCGGTCGTGCTGCTCGCGATGCTCGGTTTGCCTGTCATGCTCGGCCAGGGCTACAGCCCTCGGCTCGCGGCCGGAACCGTCTGTGCGGTGGGCACCCTGGGCATTCTCATCCCGCCCTCGATCATGCTGGTGCTCATGGCCGACCGCATGGCGATGCCCGTCGGAGCCCTCTTTCTTGGCGCCCTGTTTCCCGGCCTGCTGCTCGGCGTCCTGTACGTCGCCTATCTGGCGACAGTCGGGTGGCTGAACCCTAGCGCCGCGCCGGCGGCACCACGGCAAGCATCGACCGACACCAGTCTGCAAACAGCCCTGTCGCTGCTGCGCGCCATCCTGCCGCCCGCCACCCTGATTCTCGCGGTGCTCGGGTCCATCTTCTTCGGAATCGCCACTCCCACCGAAGCGGCCGGCGTCGGCGCCTTCGGCGCGCTCGTGCTCGCGCTCGTGCACGGCAAGTTGAATGGCGCGGCGCTGCGTGGTGCGCTCAAAGAGACGACACGCACCACCGCCTTCATCTTCGCCATACTGATCGGCGCCACGGCCTATTCGCTGGTACTGCGGGGGCTCGGCGGCGACGAACTCATCGAAGGTGCCTTGCTGAGCCTGCCGTTCGAACCAACCGGCATCGTGATCAGCATCCTGCTGTTCACGTTTCTGCTCGGGTTCTTCCTGGACTGGATAGAACTCACACTCATCGTGCTGCCACTCGTGTCGCCCGTGGTTGCCGCATTGGGCTTCGATCCGGTCTGGTTCACCGTGCTGTTCGCGGTCTGCCTGCAGACGAGCTTCCTCACACCGCCGGTCGGGTTCGCGATCTTCTATCTAAAGGGTGTGGCTCCGCCGCAGATCGATACGACAACCATCTATCGAGGTGTGGTGCCGTTCGTGCTGCTCCAGCTCGCCGGCCTGGCCCTAGTGTTCTACTTCTCGGAGCTGGTGACGTGGCTGCCAGCACAGGCCTACGGCCCGCCCGGCTGAGCCTTGGAAGGCATCTTGCGGCAATATAGGCCTGTGCCATCGTGAGGAGCCGCCATGGGCGCCTATCAGCCGACCGCAATCAACCACGCTCACGCCAGCGAAAACCGGATTCACGCCGACGACATCGCGCAGCGCTATGGCTTTCGCGGCGGCCTCGTGCCCGGAGTTGCCGTGTTCGGCTACATGACCTATCCGATTACGCAGCGGCTGGGCACGGAATGGCTAGGGCATTCGCAAATCGACGTGCGGTTTCTCAAGCCGGCTTACGACGGCGAGCGTCTCACGATCGACATGCAGACCGATGCGGTCACCTGCAGGAACGACGATGGTCTCTTGCTCGCAAACCTGTCCATCGACACGACATCTGTTCTACCCGCGCCGAGTTCGCGCGCGACGCTCGAGCCTGCGCCCGCCAACCCGCCCCGTGTCGAGATCGACTGGGACGGCATCACCGTGGATGAGCCCTTCGCCGCAGTCATCTGGAGACCCACGCACGAGGAGAATCGCACCTACGCACAGTACGTTGCCGATGACACTGCTGCCTACCGCTCGGGGACTCTCCATCCTCACCTGATACTGCACTGGGCGAACCAGGTGCTCGTGCGGCGCTTCGTACTGCCGGCTTGGGTGCACGTCGGTTCCGAAATCTTGAGCCGCCGCCAACTGCGCGTAGGCGACACAGTTGAACTGCGAACGGTGCCGGTCGAGAAGTGGCGCCACAAAGGCCACGAATTCATCAAGCTCTACGTCGCCTACATCGTCGAAGGCGCACCTGCCGTGGAGATCTATCACACGGCCATCTACAAACTGGCGGACCGCACCGCGTGATGCGAATCGGCGTATTGGCTTCACACGAAGGCTCGGTTCTCCAAGCCGTGATCGACGCCTGCCGAGACCACCGCCTGGAAGCCGAAGTCGTGCTCGTGATCAGCAACAACAGTGGCGCCGGTGCGCTGGCACGCGCCGCCGAGGCTGGGATTGCGCACGCACATCTCTCGACGGCCACCCACCCCAAGGCCGCGGATCTGGATCGTGCGATCTGTGAGCAGCTGACCGCAGCCCGCGTCGATCTCGTTTTGCTCGCGGGTTACATGAAGAAGCTCGGCAGCGTGACGCTGCGCCAGTTCAAGCGACGCATCATCAACACGCATCCGGCGCTGCTGCCGAAGTTCGGCGGCCACGGCTACTACGGACGCCGCGTTCATGAGGCCGTCATTGCGGCCGGTGAGTCCGAGAGCGGCGCCACCGTCCATTGGGTCGAGGGTGACTACGACACCGGACCGATCGTGGCGCAAAGTCGCATTCCCATCACGACTTCCGAGAGCGTCGAGTCACTGGAACGGAAGGGTAAGACGTTGGAGCGCGAGCTCTTGATCGACACCCTCGCTCAGCTCGCGAGAAAACAACACACCGCAACAGCATAGGGAGACACTACATGCGCATATCCACACTGCTCAGCTACGCCGGGGGCTTCAAGGAAGCGGTAGCGGAAGTGCAGGCTCTCGAGAAGGCGGGACTCGATGTCGTGTGGGTACCCGAGGCCTACTCGTTCGATGCGCCGAGCTCCATGGGATACCTCGCGGCCAAGACCGAACGCGTCACTATCGCCTCCGGCATTCTGCCGATCTACTCACGGACGCCGACGCTCTTGGCGATGACCGCTGCCGGTATCGACTCGCTGTCGGACGGTCGCTGCATGCTCGGACTCGGAGCGTCCGGGCCGCAGGTGATAGAGGGCTTTCACGGGGTCCCATACGACGCCCCTGTCGCGCGCATTCGCGAAATCATCGAAATCTGCCGCATGGTCTGGCGCCGCGAACGCGTCAGCTACGACGGTGCTCACTACCAAATTCCACTGCCACAGAATCGCGGCACCGGACTCGGCAAGCCACTGAAGCTCATCAATCATCCTGTGCGCGAGGAGATACCGATCGCCGTTGCCTCTCTGGGCACCAAGAGCGTCGCACTCACGGCAGAACTCGCCGATGCCTGGCTCCCCGCTTTCTACATGGCCGAAGGCGCGAAGGGCG
>JBFKCZ010000052.1:0-10239 GCA_041620035.1 Pseudomonadales bacterium | reverse complement strand
ACTGCGCGCGGCGATGCGGAAGTCGCAGGCGAGCGCGAGCGAGAATCCGGTTTGAATAGCCACACCGTTGACCGCGGCGATCGACAACTTGTCGAGGTCGCGAATCGCGGTGTTCACTTTCTGCGAGATCAGGCGCAGCCCATCGTAAGTGCCGATGTCGCTGTCGTGCCCGGGCGGAATGGGAGGCACCAGCGGCGTGCCACCGAGCTGCTCATCGCGGTAAGCCTTCAGGTCGTCTCCCGCGCAGAACGCGCGGCCCGTGCCGGTGAACACCACGACACGGACGCGGTTGTCGAGCTGGGCCTGCGTCAGCGTCTCGATCAGATCGCGCTTGATGGCCGTGGTCATGCCATTGAGACGTTCGGGTGAATTGAACTGGATCCAGGCGATGCCCGGCGTTTCCAGCGACACATCGAAGCCAGTGAACTTTCCGGTCTGCATGATCCCCCCGCTGAGTCCGGTTCAGATCCTGCGATGGTAGCGCCGGTCAGCCGCCGCCGTCAGTCACTCTCGATGGACAGCGTGTTGGGCGGCGATGTGGTACCTGCGAAGTTGTCCCAATCTGCAGTCACAAAGGTCCCGAGCGCGACTCGGTCGTGAAACTGGGTGCGCGAGAGCGGGCCTCCGTTCTCGTCTTCATAGGTCGTGCCTGGGCCGGCCGTGACGGTCACGCCGAGAATCGATACGCTCGCAAGCCCCGGGTTCTCGGCGGTCACGGGTCCGCGGAGGCGCGCATTGGTGGCGGGATCGTCGCGCTCGAGCCGGGTGGCAATGACCGTTGCACCGTTCAGATAGCCGCGCATGGCCGTCCAGTCGCCGGGATCGATGTCTGCGAAGGTCAGCGGATCGATGTTGGCGGCGCTGTCGTCTTCGAGTTCCGTTTCGGCCCGTACGTCGTAGGTGACGTCCAGTACGGTCAACCGTTGCCTCGCGGAGTCGACCTGCTGCACGTCGCCTTCGATGCGAATCGCGCCGGTGGACTCTATCTCGACCGTCTGTGCGACGAGTACTCCGGAGCCGTCCACCACGCCTTCGACTTCGACCTTCACGTTCAGCGCGAGACTGGCGGCCGTGCCGTTCCGGAACGTGGTGGATGCCGTGGTACGCGTGCGTACACCGTCGACGTCGAAATCGCCCGGCGAGACGAATCGGGTGACATACCCTTCCAGTTCCACCGCATCGGCGCTGCTCAACGCAACGCCGCCGGCCGCGCTCACCGACGAGGCGATCAGCGTGTTGGCACCAGCGTCGAAGTCGGTCGCGAGCCCGCGCACGGATACCGATGTACCCGCCGTTGGCATGGCCCCCGTGCTTGCATAGTTCACGGTCAGGCTGCCGATGCGGAATGTGGTCGGCGTGAGGTTCGTCACCCTTCCCACAACCTTGTACTCGGTGAGCGCCTTGCGTTCGAGGTAACTCGCGATCAGCACGCCATTGGCATCGACGGCGCCGCTGACTTCCAGGACGGTACCCACGACGATCGCATTGGGCGACGCGGGGTCTACGCTGGCATTCACGACGTTGGTCAGCGCGAGGGTACGAACGGGTTGCCCGAGAACCGTCAGCGATGCCGTGCCGAGGCTCGCGTCGCTGACGACGATCGATTGCACGGGACCCTTGATACGCGCGGCGTATGCGACGCGGCTTGCGCGAACGCTTTGCAGAGGCGTGGTCACGGAGACTACCTGACCGACCCGCAGATCCGATTCGATCGCGCCGGCGCCTTCCACCGTGATGGTGGCGCTGCTGGTGTCGTAGGCCGTGTTGTTGACGATGACGCTGCCAAATCCATTGATCGCGCCGATCGATTTTCCGCTCCCGCTGATGCCGCCCTCGACGGAGGGGGATCCGCCGCCGCTGCACGCCGTCAAAAGCAGAGCCAGTGATGCGGCGAGGGTGAGGTAGATACCGAACTTCTCAGGTTTCATCTTCTCTGTGTTCCGTTTTTCGACCCGGGCCCTCGATCTGATAGACGCCGAGGCCCAGTGTGATGTTCTCGTTCTCCGACACGTCGCGTTTGCGATCGCGTTGTGACAACCATCGATCGAGTTCTTCGAGGAGGTGCTGTGACAGGCGCGCGGACAGCGCGCGGAACTCCGGTGCGAGTTCGGCAGGGATGTTGTCGTACTCCACTTTGCGCTGATAGCGTTTGTCGTCACTGCGCATGTTGTGATCGATGGTCTCGATGAGCTGCACGGGGTCTGTACCCAACACGGCGATCAGGGTGGTCTGGTCCGTGCCGGGCACATAGCCGCGCGCCGTCATGCGGAGACGACCATCCACTTCCTCGATGGCGCCAGCGTCGAGCAGCTCGTCCGCCATCGCGCGCGGCTTCATGTCGCCGCTGTACCTGCGGATGAGTTCGCTGAAGCTTCCGTCTCCGGCAAATTCGAGATCGCGAGGGTCGCCCTTGCGATCCAGAAAGTCTTCGTCGCGCAGCCATGCCGACAGCACCACTGCGGCCCGGTTTCGCTGCGCCGCTTCGGTAGTGATATCGACGGGATCCAGTGCCCGCAGTCGGGAGACCTCCTTACGGTTGAGTCCCGTGATGACGGAGATCCGCGAAATCGTCTGGCGCTTTCCCTCGAGGGGAAATTCCTCTTCGGCGACGTCGACATAGGTTTTGCGCACCAGTTCGGTTAGCGAGTCCGAGGCGATACCGTTGCGGATCAACAGACGAACGATGGGACGCAGGATGCGGCCGACGGCGCCGAGTAGTTGATCCGCAGCGGGCATGGACTCCTAGTCTTCCAGTTCGAGCTCGCGCACGGGCACTGTTGGATCGGTCACCGGTCCGTCCCATCGTGCATCGACGAGGGACTGGCCGTCGTTGAGTGCCGCGAAAAACGCCGCCCGGGTGATCGGAGCGTCGTCTCGTTCGTAGCGCGTGCTGGCGTTGGTGGTGATCGCGATACCGAGAACGCGAAGTGTACCCGCAGCGGCATCTAAGTCGCTTGCCGGGCCACGCACGCGGGTGTCGTCGGACTCGTCACGACGCAGTTCGTGTACCGCGAGTCCGAAGGCGGCTGTGGTGCCTCGGGCTTCCACGAAGTCTCCGGCCACAAGATCGGAGAGGTCGAAATTCTCGACGTCATCGCGGTTGTCCTCGAGTTCGGCGCCGGTCGCCAGGCGCATCTCGACCCCGAGCACGTTGAGGCGCCGCGCGCCGGCGTCCACGTCCTCGACGATGCCCATGATTCGCACCGCGTTGCGTTTGAACTCGACTTCGACGGCGGTCAGCACATCGTCGGCACCGAGTGTGCCTTCGGCCTCGACCTTGGTACCTACGCGGATGTCGGCGGCGGTGCCGAATTCGAAGCGTGTCTGCGCCGTGATGCGCACCGTGGTGCCGGCGATGACAAACCGGTTGGCATCGATGACTTCGGTGACGAGCCCCTCGATTTCCGCATCTTCGTTGTTCCGTGACTGGCGCATGTCGTCCCGGTCTTCCAGGCGCAGGTTCGACTCGAGTTCCACTTCGGTGGCGATCAGGCGGAGGTCGCCGGGGCTGTAGGCGCGATTCTCGTCTTCGACTTCCACGAGCAGTCCGTTGGCGAGGTCATTGACCGTGAAGTCGTCGAAGCGCGCCGTGCTGTAGTCCACGACGAGCGTACCCACCCGGAAGGTTCGCGCCCCGGTATCGAGGTCACGGACATTGCCCAGCACTTCGTACTCGGCGACTGCCGATTTCTGCTCGATGTACGTTGCCTCGATTTCATCGGCTGCGTTGCGAAAGCCGCTCACTTCCAGCAGATCACCGACGTTGGCCGTGGCGATGTCGAAGTCGACGACCGTCTCCGGCCCGACCACGACGACCTGCCCGAGCACGGTGATGCGATCGCCCGCGATGGCGTCGATCGGCCCCTTCACGTCCTCTTCGTACTCGATGCGTTCGGCGCGCTGCGCTTCGAGATCGCCCCTGACCTTCACGACCATACCCACAGCAAAGTCGTTCTCGGTAGCGGCGTTGCCATCCTTCGAGAACGTGGCCGCGTCTGTGGTGAAGCGCTTGCCACCGATGAACACGCTGCCGAAACCGGTGATCGTGCCGCGTGCAACACCCACCGGCGCATTGGCGACGGGCGGTGCCGCCGCGGGGACCGGTGCGGTACCGCCGCCACCGCCGCACGCGGTCAAGGTGCAAGCGAGCCCCAGGATCAATGGGAAGGTAACGGCTAATCTATTGAAATACATGACAAAATCCCTCTTCTGACGAGAATGGGGAAAATATTCCCCAGGTCAGGGAGAGATAATGGGGAAAATATTCCCCTTTGTCAAAAGCCGCGCGACACTTTCTCGCGGCCGATCACAACCTTCAGGTCATGACCTGTTTGAAGGTATTGAGATCGTCGATTCGCAGATAGGGGTTCTGCGCCTTGGTCTCGCCCATCGTCGCATTGGGCGCTTCGCTGTAGTGATGTCCTGGCAGCAGCAGCGTGTCGTCAGGCAGCGCCGCCAGTTTGCGCAGGCTCGCAAACATCTGTTCCGGGTCGGAGCCCGGCAGGTCAACACGGCCGCAACCCTGGATGAACAGCGTATCCCCCGAGACCAGCGTGTTGCGGATGCGAAAGCACTGAGAACCCGGCGTGTGCCCGGGCGTGTGCAGGAACTCCACCTCGATGTCGCCGATCCTGAGCGTGTCGCCGGAACTCACCTTGATGATGTCCGACTCGGACAATCCCGTGACTTTGCGTACCCCGGCGGCTTCATGCTCGTGGGTATAGGCCTTCACCGGGCGTTTGGCCATGAGCTCGGCGAGCCCCGCGATCTTGCGTCCGCCGAATCCACCGCCGATGTGATCGGGGTGATAGTGAGTCACCAGCGCACCGGTGAGTTTGTAGTCGCGTTCGTCGAGATGCTTGATCAGCCCGTCGATGTCCCAGGCCGGATCGACGATTGCCACCTCGCGGGTGCTGCGTGAGCCCACGATGTAGGTGAAGTTCTGCATGGGCCCGATCTCGATCTGCTCGATGATCAGTTCGTTCTGTTCGCTCATGGTGAATCCGGGCTGGGAAAAAGTGCATCTTGCGGTGCTCTGCCGCGACGTGCAATTCGTGGAATGGTCGCCCTGCGGCCGCTCGATCTAGCTTGTGCCACAGCCTCCCTGCCCGCGAACCGGCTTGAAGTCCGGCGGCGGCACGGGTGGCACGATGAACGGTTGGTTCTGCGCGGGCGCGGGAAAAAACCCATTCGGAAATCGGTACTCGGCGGGCACCCCCGACTGACGCCATGACAGCACCTGTGCGGTGCCGCCTTCATGATCCGAGGGTCGACCATCCCACACGGCGATGAACTCGTCGCTGCGTTGCACGACGTATGCGCCCGTCAGAGCGTACTGCCGGGCGCGCGCCGCGTGGCCTTGCGCGTCGAAGCGCTCGAGCTCGGCGGTCGTACCGAACTTGAGCGGCATTTCCATGTAGCGGGTTGCGCGACCGAGGAGCGCCTGGAACTCTTCGATCGACGCTCCGCGGCCGAACTCGGGGGAATCGGAGAAGTCCCGCACGTAGATTTCGTACGGCAGCGGCAGCGGGACGTGTAGCCGCACGCGCGGCAGGCGATTCAGCGCGATCTGCGCCACGGCGCGGTCGGCACCCTCGGCGAGCGGCGACATCACGGTGAAGGCGGCGTCCGGATGCGAGTCCAGGATGGCGTCGAGCACGCGTTCGATCGCCGCAATGAATGCGGGCAGGTCGGCATCGACCCGGTCACGGCGATGCCCGGTGACGCCGATCACGCATTCGCGCCTGAGGCCCCTGCCCATGCGGTCGGAGAGGATGCGCGGAATCTCGGCGACGCTCGCGAGGTCGTAGCTGCGATCGGAGATCTCGTCCCACGGTCGCAGATCGGCGACCTTGCCGAAGTCGCTGCGCACCAGGCCGTGCTGCCAGCCGCTGACGTAGCGGGATGCGATGAAGCGGGCCTTTTCCATGTGCGCGAGGCGTTCGATTTCGGATGCGTCGAACTCCGTCTGCGCGGCATCCCGGGTCTCGACGCACCGGACGGCGCGCAGCTTCACCTCGAGGTGGTCGGCTTCGTTGCGGTTGTCGCGCCGGTAGCTCTCGGGCAGTACACGCCACGGGCTCTTCGACGGTGCGTGGGGATCGAAGCCCGGCTTCGCTCTCGCCTGCTCCAGATAGTTCTCGTGCAAGGCGCGGGCAAGATCGTCCTGCCGGGCGTTGATGATCATCTCTTCGTTGAGAATCTCGTCGAGCGTGCCGAATGGATACAGGCCGTCGGGTGTTTCCGGATCGGGTTCCACCGACTCGAGCATCCGCGTGAGCCCATCGGATGTGCGCATGTGCAGCATGATCGGCGCGTTCACGTCGCGCTGAAGCTGGATTCCGTGCCGCAGAATGAGAGATTGCGCCAGCGACTCGGCATCGTCGCGCCCACAGACGACGTACTGGCTGACACCGGCGATCTTGGGATCGGATGCGATGGTCTCCAGTGCCTGGAGTGCACCGGGGAGTTCCAGGCTCACGACTTCCAGGGCATGCGTCAGTCCGGGGTGATAGGCGATTATGTTGGCCAGCTCAGCCGCAGCACCAACCGCGCATAGAGTCGCCTTCGGACGCCGGCCATTCGCAAAGTGGGCCGTGTTCGCTAGTTGCAGCATCACTTCGCGCGCCATGCTTGTGGCGCCGACGATGACGATGTGAATCGACGCACGGCCCATCGCATCCGCATACACATCGGTGGGGTGTTCGAGCATGAGCTTGCGCGCGGCGAGCTGGTCGACGTTGAAGAAGCTGGCCGCCACCAGATCGCGATCGATGAAGAGCTTCGGATAGCGCTCGAGCGCCTGGGCGAGAGACGGGTCGGTCATGTGGCCATGAATGCGCAGCGGCGATGCCGTTGCGAGGCGTTCGTGTCGGTCGAGCAGTGTTTTTACCCGCACGGTGAGCTCGACATTGGCCGCGTCGGAGCCGAGCAGGGCGACGAGATCGGCCGCGCGCCGCACGCCGCTGCGCCGCAACACCGCGTCACTCAGCGGGTCTCCCACGAGCACGGGAATGTTCATGCGGCGGACGTGTTCGATGTGCGGGTTGTCGTCGTCGCTCTCGATGGCGACCACGTCGAGGCCGCCCGCGGCACACGCGCGGGCAAAGTGCCAGCCGAGTTCGTCGAGGCCCACCAGCACCACATGATCGCGATAGAAGCGCGCACGCTGATTCGAGAGCGTCACCCATGCGCCGCGAGCGAGCACGAGAATCAACGAGGCGAGGGTGACCAGTGGCGCGAGAACGCGCGCGACTTCGATTTCCCAGGGCATCGGGGTCAGCTCGAAGGTCCAGTCGCCCTCCAGGCCGAACAGCTGCGCAGCGCGGTACAGGTGCGCGAGGATCTCGGACGGAAACGTCGAGGGATCCGCGCGAACCTGTCCGAGTACCGCGATCACCAGTACCACGACGAACGCGGTGACGATCAGATTGGTGCGTTTGCCCAACAGGTCACCCGGCGGCAGTTGCGTGAGCCAGCGTAAGCCGGCCCGCGGTGCACCTCAAGCGGGCGCGACGAACTCGATGCGAGTGATCTCGCAACGTGAACCGATGCGCAGGATCGGACCCCATGTGCCCGTGCCAGGCGAAACGTACAAGCGGCAGCCGTTCAGCTCGTGCAGGCCGCGCATGCGGGGAAACACGCGTTTGACGATGAAGTTGAAGGGAATGATCTGACCGGCGTGGGTGTGGCCGGCGAGCGTGAGCGGAATTCCGCGCTCGGCGGCCGCATCGAAGCCATCGGGCCGGTGATAGAGCAGCACCGGATAGTGGTTCTTCGAGATCTCGATCTTTGCCAGCGACCTCGCGACACCCGCCACGGCGTCGACATCGTCGATGCCGATGAACTGGAATGGTCCGTGCTTGGCGCTGTCGTTGCGCAGCACGCGCACGCCGAGCGCGCGCAATCGCTCGTCGATGGCGCCCAGGTCGACGTAGCGCTCATGGTTGCCGATCGCGAAGTAGGCCGGCGCATCGAACTCGGCCAGCGGTGCCAGCTCCTGCCGCGATATGCCCGCGAAGTCGATGAGATCCCCCGTGATCATCACGAAGTCGGGTTCGAGGGCGTTGGTGCGTTCGAGAATGCGCTCGAGCAGCTTCGGACTCCTCGAGCCGATGTGGACGTCGCTGATCTGCACCAGGGTGTGGCCCCTGACCGCTTCGGGTGCCGGAATGCGCACGGTTCGAACGTGCAGCAGCTGCGCATTGACGAAGCCGACGACGGTCAACACGCCGATTGCGGTGGCGATCACCACACCGGTGGGCTGCGCAGGCAGCGGCAAGAGCAGGTTGACGATTTCGAAGACGAGCATGATTGCGAACAGCTGAAAACTGATGCCGAGCCACGTCAGTGCCGTGGCGGCGAGGGTCCGGGTGGCGGCGCTTGGGAAACGTTCATAGGCCATCCGCATCACGATCGGCAGCACGAAGATGGCGAGCAATTCGAAAGTGCCGGGTTGCCAGGCCGGAATCAGCAGCCCGATCAGCCGCACCACGGGGTACACGAGCACCAGGAAGTACAGCACCGTGATGATGGCGGTGCGCAGGGCATACCGGCGCCAGCGGCTGATTGCAGGTGCGGTGACTTCGCTCACGATGATGTTCGGGCCTTGTGCGGACAGGGGCTGCATTATAGGGGGCGTGACGAAGAACGCCCGGAACTCGAGTATTGCGATCCATCCACCTTACGACGTGCAGTGGATGCTCGACTTTCT
Organism: Pseudomonadales bacterium; assembly: GCA_041620035.1. GTDB lineage: Bacteria > Pseudomonadota > Gammaproteobacteria > Pseudomonadales > Azotimanducaceae > SZUA-521. The sequence continues at coordinate 1,526 of JBFKCZ010000052.1, read as the reverse complement.
GGCGCGACGGGCCATTGCCGGAATCGAGCGCGTCGCGGGCAACGCCTACGAACGGCGACTGAGCGCAGATGCGGTGCTGCGCGTTCATTTGTCGCCGACGCGTGCGACGGTGGAAGCGCCAGGCTCGCTCGATCCCGCGGTCGTGCGCGACAAGGTGCGACGCCTGTTCGACCTCGATGCCGACTCCGCAGCCATCGATGCGCATCTTTCGAGCGATCCCGACATGGCGGCTCGAGTGCGCGAGCGACCCGGCCTTCGGGTACCCGGCGCATGGGATACCTATGAGCTCGCCGTGCGCGCGATTCTGGGACAGCAGGTGAGTGTGGATCGGGCGACGCGCCTGGGTGAGGCGCTGGTGCAAAGGTATGGTGGCGAGGGACAGTTCCCGGCCCCGAAGGTGCTCGCGCGCCGCAATCCCGCGGAGCTGGGTATGCCCGGGCGGCGGGGAGAAGCCATTCGGCTGTTGGCCGAGTATTTTGCCAAGGCGCGCGATCCGAACGGGGATGCCGCGGATGCATCGGCGCTGCGTGCGAGCCTCATGGCCATACCCGGCATCGGTCCCTGGACGGCGGAGTATGTTGCCATGCGTGCCGGACGCGATCCCAACGCCTTCCCGGCAAGCGACTGGGTGGTGCTGAAGGAATTGAACACCACGGTTGCAGGGGCGCGGCGCCGGGCGGCCGCATGGCAGCCGTACGCAGCGTATGCGGTGATGTATCTTTGGGCGGCTGCGGGGCGCCGCCGGGCGCTCGCAAAGGATCGGAACTGAAATGTTTTACAGCTACACGGACTCACCGGTGGGCCGTTTGCTGCTGGCGGGCAGTCGGCATGCGCTGAAGGTGGTGGGGTTCTCGCAGGGCAGTCGTGCGCGCGGGGTCGAGGACGACTGGGAACGGTACGATGAGCCGTTCCGGCGCGTGAAGCGACAGCTCTCGGAATATTTCGACGGTGATCGACGCAGTTTCGATCTCGCTCTGGCCCCCGATGGCACGGACTTCCAGCGTGCGGTGTGGCAGGCGTTGTTGACGGTCCCTTACGGCGCTACGCGTTCCTATCGCGACGTCGCCGAACAGATCGGTCATGCGAAGGCGGTGCGCGCCGTGGGTGCCGCGAACGGTGCGAATCCGATTCCCTTGATCATCCCGTGTCACCGCGTGATCGGTGCGGATGGATCACTCACCGGATTTGGTGGGGGGCTCGACACCAAGCGTTATCTTCTGGATCTGGAGCGCAGCCACTCCGGCCTGTTCGAGTGATATCGCTGGCACCCGAAGGTTTCGCCGCGCGATTCTCGTTGGCGTGGGTCTCGAGTGCCACCTTCATGTTCGCCAACATCAGCCCGCTCGTGGTGTCGGGCATGATCGACAGCCTCGGCTTCAGCGCGCAGGAGGCCAGCACGGCATTCTCCGCGGACATGTTCGGAATCGCTGTCGGCGTGCTCGCCGGCGTCGGTCTGATCAATCGGTTGCCGTGGCGACCCGTATCGGCGGCGCTGCTCCTGGGCATGCTTGCGTGCGACCTCGCTT
>JBFKCZ010000051.1:0-10303 GCA_041620035.1 Pseudomonadales bacterium | reverse complement strand
TCGCCGATCTCGACGAGGCGATCGAGAGCGAGGCCGAAGATCCCGAAGGTGGTCAGAGCGTGGTCGGCAGGCGTCTGCGCGACGAGCGCGACACGTTGGCGAGGCGCGCCGACATGGAACGCTCGGCACTCGCCACCGCGCTCGACCCCGAAGACGCACGCGGGCGGCGCAGCACCTGGTATCCGGAGTGGAGCGTTCTCGGGAACCGTTATCTGCCGCGGTGGTGTCGGGTGTACGACGAGATACTGGACACAGAACCTGGTGCGGACACGGACCCGACAGCGCTGTTGCGCCGGATCGCGGCGCACCGCGCGAAGGTTCGCGACTGTTTCGCGCACCTGCCGCACCAGGCCCTGCAACGTGTCCGGCACATCGTCGATGGCGACGATCTGAATTGGGACGATCTGGTGCGCTATGCCGTGGATCGACATCGCGGCGAAGTACCGGACGAGCGCGTTTACGAGCGCCGTGAACGCGCAGCGCGCGACATCGCCACCGCGTTTCTCGTGGATCTGTCCGCATCCACGGACGATCCGATCGTGAAACCCGAGGCGCCGGCGGCGATGATGGCGGGGGACGGTGGCGCACCCCCGAACCTGCGCGACCCCTATGACGACGACACTTACCTCTGGGCTGCGGCGCCGCCAGCGCAGAGCGAAGAGCCGCGCCGCATCATCGATGTGCTTCGCGAGTCGCTCTGGCTGATGGCGGCCGGGTTGAACGACTGGGGAGATGCATTCGCGATCTACGGGTTTTCCGGCTACGGCCGGCTGTGCGTGGAGTTCGCGACCGCCAAGGACTTTCGCGACCCGTGGGACGGCCGCGCCGCGCGAGCCCTCCTCGCGATGAAGCCCCGACGCAGCACCCGCATGGGACCGGCGATTCGGCACACTCAGCGCAAACTCGCCGCAACGGGCGCGGCACTGAAGATCCTGGTGCTGCTATCGGACGGATTCCCGCAGGACTGCGACTACGGCCCCGACCGCGGCGACCATGCCTACGGCGTGGCGGACACCGGCAAGGCACTCCGCGAAGCGGAAGCCGCCGGTATCCAGACTTTCTGTGTGACGGTAGACCGCTCGGGGCACGACTACCTGCAGTCGATGTGCCCCGATGACCGTTATCTGGTCATCGAGGACATCGACGAGTTACCGGAAGTGCTGGCGCAGCTGTATCGGCGACTGACGGCCTGAGAACGCCGGCTCAGTCGTCGCCGCCGAAGATCCCGAGCAGGTGGAGCAGGCTCGCGAAGAGGTTGTAGATCGAAACGTACAACCCGACGGTCGCCCGAATGTAGTTGGTTTCGCCGCCGTGGATGACGGAGCTGGTTTCCCACAGAATCAGCGCACTCGCGAACAGCACCACTGCGCAGGAAATCACGATCGAAAGCGCCGGAATCTGCGCGAAATAGTTGATCAACACACCGCCCATGATCACGATCACGCCGGTCACGAGGAATCCGCTCAGGAACTGAAAGTCCTTGCGCGTGACGAGCGCATACATGGACAACCCGATGAATGCGCCTGCTGTCAGGCCCAGGGCCTGGCCGACGAGTGCGCCACCGTTGGGCAGGCTGAGATACACGTTCACGAGCGGGCCCAGGGTGTAGCCCATGAAGCCCGTGAACACGAATACCGTGAGCAGGCCCCAGGCACTGTCTGCAGTTTTGTGCACCAGGAACAACAGGCCGAAGAACCCGATCAACGTCGGAAAGAATCCGAGATAAGGCGCGTTGAGCGCCACCGCAACGAATGTGATCGCGGAGCTGAAAGCCAGGGTCAGGCCCAGCAGCAGATAGGTGTTGCGCAGGACCCGGTTGATCTCCAGAGCACCACGCGCGGTGGTGGTGACGGGCTTGGCGGTTGCCATTGACGACTACCTCGAAAGTGAATGACGCGCAGAGTGTATCAGAACCCCAAAGACGCGCCGGGGGACTACCGGCGCCGATCGTGGCGACCGGACGCGGCGCGGGGAAACAGCCCCTGGATGGACTCGCGGCGGAAGTACTGAAAGACCGCGCTCCACGCCGCGGTCGCAACCCCCAGCGCAATGACCCCGGCCACCGCCGTACCTTCCGGCTCGAGCAACACCAGGTGCGTGAGGAACAGCGCAGCCCACGTCAGGCTGCCCACGAAGCTCAGCACGCGCACGGCCTCCCAGCCGCGCTGGTGATGCAACACCGCGAGCGCCGCGACGCCGCAACTCGCTGCCAGCAGCAACAGCGCGAAGATCTGGGCAACGGCGAAAATCTCGGCATCGAGATACGGGAACGGACAGAACGCCAGCAGGGCGGTCAACGCAAGCCAGAACCCCACAGGCCCCCGCGACAGTCCCCACTCGACCATCCGACGCACCATCGACTCCTCCCTCCCGCGCCCCGCGCGCCCTCCGCGGCAGGCCCTATGGGACTTCGCAGCAGGCCGTGACGCGTATGGTTTCGCCAAGGGCAACGTAACACGCAGCGCAAATTTCGAGCAACTTCGCGCCCTCGCGGCAATAGGTGGAAGCCAAGGGTGTGTCTCCGCCGCGGCATGCGGTTTATGATGGCCGAGATCCGATGGGGTACCGATGTGAATCTCGACACCGTCAAGAAGGGCTTACTGGCCCGCAAGGAAGAACTGCTCGAGCGGCACGGCCGGATCGTGCGCAAGACACGCCATCGGGACGAACCCTTGCCTCAGGACTTCGCCGAGCAGGCAGTGGAGCTCGAGAATCAGGAAGTGCTCGAGGCCCTCGACTTCGAGGTGGCCGACGAACTGCGCAGCATCGAGCACGCCTTGATTCGTGTCGACGCCGGCGACTACCCGTACTGCAGCACCTGCGGCGAAGAGATACCAGCCGCGCGATTGAAGGCACTCCCGACCACCAGTCTGTGCGTGGATTGCGCGACCGAGGCCGAGCGCCGCTGACCCTCCCCGTTGCGCCCATCCGCCACAACCATTCCGGCGGCTGGCGGTGATCTATACCCTGCTGGCAGACCTGGTGCTGGCCATTCATTTCTCCCTGATCCTCTTTGCCTTGCTCGGGGCGCTCTTCGTGTTGCGCTGGCGATGGTCGATATACGTACACGTGCCGTACGTCGCCTGGGCCGCCATCGTCAATCTCGTGCCGCTCACCTGTCCATTGACGCCGCTCGAGGTCGCGCTGCGCCGTACTGCCGGCGAAGCGGGCTACGAGACGGGTTTCATCGATCACTATCTGACGCCGCTCATCTATCCCAACGCGATGGACGAAACGACCGCGCTCGTCGCGGGCGTCAGCGTCCTGATCTGGAACGCGCTCCTCTACGGTTTGGTGTACTGGCGCGTCAGGAGTCGAAGCGGGTAGCAGACCGGGTCTCAATCATCCTGGGCGAGCAGCTCATAGCAGCGCACTCGCTTGGCAAAATCGTGAGTGATGCTGACGACGACGAGTTCTTCCGCGCCGCATGCCTGTGCAAGTGAGCGGAGGCGCTTCATGACCGGCACGCGCGTTCCCAGAATCTGGTGCTCGCGTCGCGACGCGACGCGGTCCCGCTCCGCGTCGGTCATGACATAGGCCTGCGCTTCGGCCACCGACGGGAACGGCCCGAACTCACCCCGCTCCACCCGCAATCGCCATACGTCGCGACACGTCGCGAGCTGTTCGGCTTCTTGGTCACTGTCCGCGCAGAGCACGAACACGCCGAGGTTGACCCTGGGCTCTGCCAGAGACACCGACGGCCGAAAGGAATCCCTGTAGATGCGGCAGCACTGCTCGGCCAGATGCGGGCTGATGAAATGAGCGAACGAGAACGCAACACCGAAGTGCGCCGCGAGACGAGCGCCGTCTTCACTCGAACCCAGCATCCACAGCTCCGGCGTCGATTCGGGTGCCGGCGTTACCCGGACTGGCGCAAGCGCTTCGGTATAGGGCGGGTCGCCCCTCACGAACGCGCGCAGATCGGCGAGCTTCGCCGGGAAGTACTCGATGCCGATCTTGGAGCCATAGGCGAGCGCCAGGGCGGTGATGCCGTCGCTCCCGGGGGCGCGTCCTACGCCCAGGTCGATGCGATTCGGGAACAGCGTCTCCAGCAGCCGGAAGTTCTCCGCAACCTTGAGCGGACTGTAGTGCATCAGCATGACGCCACCCGAGCCCACGCGGATCCTGCGCGTCGCCGCAGCAATCTGGCCGACCAGGATCTCGGGCGATGAACCAGCGAAGCTCTGCGAACCGTGGTGTTCGGCCACCCAGTAGCGGTGATAGCCCAATCGTTCGGCGATCACAGCGAGTTCGATCGTCTCCCGAAGCGCATCCGCTGCCGTGCCGCCACTACGAACCGGACTCTGATCGAGAACGGACAGTTTCAGTGCCAACGGTCTCTCCATGCCGCCACGCATGATAACCGTGCCGCCGGGCTATACTCGAACGAGCCCAGCTTGAAGTGAGTGCATCCCATGTGTCGCTTCGTCCTGTATCTCGGCCCCGAGATCACCGTCAGTTCACTGGTCACCGAGCCAAGCCATTCATTGATTCGCCAGAGCTTCATGAGTCAGGAGCGCGAAGAACCCTTGAACGGCGACGGTTTCGGCGTCGCGTGGTACGCCCACGGTCTGTCCGACGCGGCCGCCGTTTTCAAAGACATCTCACCCGCATGGAACAACCATAATCTGCTCAACGTGGCGCGCGTCGTGAAGAGCGATTGCATCATGGCGCACGTGCGCGCCGCCTCGAGCGGTCTGCCCGTGACTCAGCTCAACTGCCACCCCTTCATCTGGCGCGACCTGGCATTCATGCACAACGGCGACCTGGGCGGATTCCGACAGCTGCGCCGCAAGCTCCTGGCGCGCCTGTCGGACGAGGCCTTCTCGTGGATCAAGGGTTCCACCGATTCCGAACACATCTTCGCGCTGTTCATCGACCACTACCTCGCCGAAGAAGGTAAGACGGAGTCGGTCGCCCGGCTCGAAGCGGCGCTGCGGGCAACACTTGCGACATTGGCCGAGTTGCGCGGCGACTTGGTGGAAGACGCCGATGCGTTCCTGAACCTGGCGGTCACCAACGGCCGCACCGCCGTCGTGTCGCGCGTAGCGTCCGCAGGTAACGATCCCGAAAGTCTCTACATGATCGGAGGCCGCCAGTACGACTGCGTCGACGGAGTTTGCATGATGCGCCCGGGATCGAGCAGCGCCGTACTCGTTGCATCGGAGCCGCTGTCGGCGGACGAGGGCTGGGTGAAGGTTCCGAACAATCACATGGTGACGATACCGCTCGACCGTCAGCCGCAAACGTCAGCGTGCGCCCTGTAGCGAGGCATCGAGACTGCGCAACCGTTCACGGTGGGGCTCGAGTCCGAACCGCAGCGCGAGCACGAACGCCGCCACCATGAGGCCCGACATCAGCAGGAACTGAGCATTGGTATCGATGTGAGCGGCAACCGGCGCGAACAGCGCCGAACCAACGGATCGGGAGAGGTTCGCGAGCGGCATGTAGATGGCGAACTGACTCGCGGCCACCGGTCCCCAGCAGATCGACATCGCCGCCGCGATGAAACTCACGAAGATGACCTGCGTGAACAGGTTCATGATCGACCACATCGTGACCACGAATGTCGTGCTCGACCACAAGGGCTCGGCGAGCGCGAACAGGAGAGTCGACAGGCAGCTGCCGCCGATGCCGACCAGGAACAGGGCCCGCGCGCCGAACCGGTCCACCAGCGGCCCCACGAGTATGCCGATCGCTGCGACCGCCAGACCCATGGCGCCCTGCAGGTTCGCGTATTCCACGGTGGTGTAACCCAGTACCTGAGTCGCGGTGACCGGCACCACCGACAGCGCGATGCCGTCGCGAATCTTCACCAGGAACTCGGCGACGGTGAGGATGATGCTCATGGGGAGGAGCAGCACGCGCGCGAGGCCCTTGAAGATACCGAGAAAGGTGGGCTTCACGGCCGGCCCGCCCGATGCCGCTTCGCCTGCGCCCCACGGCAGCAACCGCTCCCCAGGCCGTTCGCGGACGAGCGTGATCAGCGCGAACACGAACCCAACGGTCGCCGCCGAACACAACCCCGCTGTCGCAATACCGAAGCGGGTGAGGAGATACCCGGCAAGCGCTGCGAAAACCGAAAAACCGGCCACCTGGCCGAACGCCATGAATGCATTTGCCCGGCCCCGCTCCGATTCCGGCAACACGTCGATCGCCATGCCATCGACGGCGACGTCCTGCAGCGCCGAGCAGGCATTGATCAGGAACCCGAGCGCTATGACCAGCGGCAGCTGCGCCATCGGGTCGGCGACGATCGCGAGGCTCGCAAGTGCAAGCGTCAGGCCGCCCTGGGCACCCATCACCCAGGGGCGCCGGCGGCCCATGGCGAGGAAGGTGAACCGGTCCATGAACGGTCCGGCGATCAGCTTGAATCCCCAAGGCAGGCCGACGATCGCGTGGTAGGCGGCAATCTCCCCGAGACTCGTGCCCCGCTCGGCCAGCCAGGCCGGCAGCGCGATGGTCAGGAGGCCGATGGGAACGCCCTGAGCGAAGTAGAAGGCGGTGAACGAACCGAGGCGAAGCCAGCGCGACTCTGCCAGGAATGCCCGCAGCATCATCGGCGGCCCGGGGTCCGGCGCGACTTAGCTGGACGCCCCCGGACGCCCCCAGGGGTCATCGGCAATACTGACCCCCTGTTCGACGAGGTAGCGGTACAAGGCCGCCTCCGCCGCCGCGTGGTCGGCGAAAGGCCCCAGCGGCGCCTGCCCGTCACGCACGTTGCAGTACCACTGGCCCTGGCTGCGGAAAAATCGATCGGAACGGAAACGCGTTCGCGACTCGGTGTCTGATTTGCGATCCACGGCACCTCCGGCACGGACGAATCGTCGCACGAATCCATCCAGCCGCCTATTTCCGGGGGCCGAAACAGGCCTTCATACGGATCTTACATTCCGCAGACACCCCTCCATTAAACCTCCATCACTGTCCAGTGATTCTCCAAAGGCCGGCACCATACTTTCTCCCCAGCAGTCGCCTCGAAGCTGATCCAGAAGCCGTTTCAGCCCTCGAGATGCTCCCGGATTTTCTGATCCTTCGGGGCGGCTGCACCACCCCTCCCCGTCCTCGATTCCACGGTCCAGTACATCACGCTTTCGCGCTCGGTCGTGCACTCGCCGCGGCGTGCCAGCGCCACAGATTCTTCAACCCCGGGTCGGGCTTGAGGTCCACCAGATCGGTTGCGAAATCGATCGTGCACAATGCGGTGATGTCGGCAACGCTGAAGGCCGACCCGGCCATCCAGGCCTGATCGGCGAGCTGGCGATCGAGTCTCTCGTAGAAGCGTGGCACGGCCGCATCGGCTGCCGCTTTGGCCTGGGGGTTCTGGGTGAAACGCCCGGCGGCCATCTTCGCGACCACGGGGCCATTCACCCAGGAGATGCCAACCTGGCCCAGCAACTCGAATTCGAGTTGGCGATTGATCATGTCGATGCGCCCGATCGCAACCGGCGAGTCGCCGAACAGCGCCGGCTTCGGGTGGATCGCCTCGAAGTAGCGGCAGATGGCCACCGACTCGCCGATGCAGGTGCCGTCGTCGAGCTCCAGCACCGGAATCTTGCCGCTCGGGTTCTTCTTCAGAAACTCGGGGGATTTGTGTTCGCCGCGCATCATGTCCACCTGCACGTAGGGCACCTCGATGCCCTTCTCGGCCAGGAATATCCGCACCCGCCTTGGGTTCGGTGCTCGCGTACTTTCATAGAGCTTCATCAGCGTGGGTCTCCTTCAATTGGGTCGTCGAGTGATTCGATGAACGCGCGGACGTCCGCCGCAGAGCGTTCCGGAATTTCTTCCATCGGAACGTGTCCGACGTCTTCGTAGATTTTCACCGTCGCGTTTGGCAAGACATCCGCGAATCGTTGGGCATCCGCCACCGGAATGAGCGCATCGCGATCACCCCACAGGATCAGCGTGGGCTGCGTGAGTACGCTCAGGTCGGGCTCGGGCGAATCAGACGACCCGCGATAAGCAAAGCGCTTCATCGTCGCTGCGCGCGTGCCTTCGCGCAACGAGAGTTCGTAGTAGCGTTCGATGAGCGCATCGTTCACCACGGCAGAATCGTTGTACGCGGAACGCACACCCTGCACGGCCAGCACGTACGGGTCGAGGTAGCGCGCCACCGCGCGAAACCAGGGCTGGCCCAAAAGCGTGAACACCCAGGGTCGTCCGCCACCGTCGTCGCGCCGAGCTTCCCGCCACGACCACAGCCCGGACGCATCTACGAGAAGCATCGCGCGTACGCGGTCGGGACGCTGCAAGGCAAAGCGCCATGTCACACCGCCGCCCATCGAGTTACCGCCGAGCACGAAGCGCTCGATGCCCACTGCGTCGGCGACCGAAGCGACAGTCGCGACGAAGGCCTCGGTGCTGTAGTCGTCGTCCGGCACGCGCCCCGTCAATCCGTGCCCGGGCAGATCCATCGTCACGATGCGATAGGTGTCGCCGAGCTGCGCTACCCACGGCTCCCACGTGTGCAGAGAGGCATTCGATCCGTGCACGAGGACAACGGCCGCTCCCGCCGGATTGCCCTGGTCGCGATAGTGGATTCGCGCCCCGGTGGGCAGTGTCAGGAACTTCGAATCGGCATTGCTGTATTTCGCGTCGATCGCGGATGCGGGTAAGTCGCCTTTGTAGAGAAACACGCCACCCGCGATCACGAGCATCGCCAGCGCAATCAGTACCCAACGCACAACTCGACAGGTCCCCGCATTTGCCAAACGCCCATGCTACCGCGTTGACCCTTCCAGGATGCGGGTGTTTAGATGTTTGTCCGGGTTCGACAGGCCATCTTTCATGGCCGACGTTTTTCTCAGTTACGCAGCCGAGGATCGCGATCGCGTTGCGCCGCTGGTCGACTTCCTCGAAAGCCGCGGCTGGTCCGTGTGGTGGGACCGCTCGCTGCGACCCGGCGAAACCTGGCCCGAGGTCATTGAGCGCGAGCTCAATCGGGCGCGCTGCATCGTGGTCGCCTGGTCGCAACGGTCGGTGGTTTCACCCTGGGTCCGACTGGAGGCCAACCGCGCCCGCGAACGGCGCAACATCGTCCCTGTACTGCTCGATGCCGTGGCCGTGCCGGCCGAGTTCGCAACCTTCCAGTCATTCGACATGTGCGGAACGCCCACCGAATCCGCACTGGGGCAGCTCGGCGACGGCGTTGCCGGGCAACTTCGCAAGCGAAGGTCGCGCCGGGTGGCGATGTCTGGTGGCGTTCTCGCAGTGGCCTTGATCGGTCTCGTCGCGACAACCTGCATCGGTTCGGATCGCTGCGGTTCGTGGCGTATGTCGAGCGACATTCCCGACACCAGCTTTGCCGTACTCGCTACAGACATGACCACCGCCGACAACGCAACCCGGGCGCTACTCGATGCCTTCGTCGACGACATCCGCCGCAACCTGCGTCGCACCGGCATCGGCAAAGTGTCGTCGCGCGCAGAGACGAGTGCGGTACCGGCGAGCACATCGCCGATCGACATCGGTGAACGTCTTCGGGTTCGATGGCTCGTTGCACTGACCATCGGTGCCACTGACGACGGCTTCAGGGTGCTCGTGGAACTGGTCGACACGACCACCGGTTATCTCAGCGACGATTGGAGTCTCACAGGTTCGCCGAGCGGTCTCGGCACATTGAACGCGACTCTGGTACGCAACGTGGTGAGCCACTTCGTCGCGGACCTGGGCGCCGTGCCCACCGTAGTGAGCGAACCGAACGATGCCTACGCTTTGTATCTGCAGGGCAAGGCCGCGCTGCGAGAAGGATCCGACGAATCGCAGATCAAGATCGCCGAGTCGTTGTTCATGGATCTGCTCGAGCGATGGCCGGGATACGGGCTCGCCGAAGCCGGCTTGTGCCAGTTGCACCTGCTCAGGTACGAACGGACCAGGGCACGCGGCTCGCTCGCAACCGGCGAACAACACTGCAGCCGGGCGCTCGCCATCGACCCCGAGAGCGCCGATGCGGCCATCGCACTCGGCGAACTCTACCTGCACGAAGGTCGCTACGCGCAAGCACGCGAGGCGTTCACTCGCGCGGTGGCGGAATCGGGCACGCTCGCAGACGGTCACATGGGGCTCGGTCGCGTCGCGCTGGCCGAAGGCCAAACCGACGATGCCGAACGCGAGTTTCGCGCCGCCGTAGAAGCCGAACCCGGCTACTGGCGCACCTACACCACGCTCGGCAACTTTCTGTTCGAAGCGGGGCGCGGCGATGAAGCGGCGGCCGAGCACCGCAAGGCCGCCACACTCGCACAACACGATGGTGTCGCACTCAACAACCTCGGGGCTGCCTTGTTCCTGTCCGGCCAGATCG
>JBFKCZ010000050.1:0-10321 GCA_041620035.1 Pseudomonadales bacterium | reverse complement strand
TCCCTCGTCGCTCGAACTGCACGCACTCGACACCATCGACATCAACGGTGGGAGGTTGTTTGCCAGCGTACTCGGGCCGGGGAATGGAGCGGGGCGCGGGGTATTGCTACAGGCGTCCCGGGTGAACCTCGTCGGCACGGACATCCGCAGCGAGTACGTGGAGAACTTTCCGCCCGAACCGACCGACCGCGCCGGAGACATTCGAATCCTCGCAGACACGATCAACGTGGACGCAACAACCCTCGCGGCTTCTACCCGGGGCGCGGGCCGCGCGGGCGACATCGTTCTTTCCGGGACCGACATCGCGATCGACAACGGCACCGAGATTCGCTCGACCGCTACCGCCAAGGGCAACATTCCTCCGTTCGATCCCACGGTGGATCCACAGCCACCCGATGCAAGCGGCCCCAATCTCGGCTCCATCGGCAGAGCCGGTGACATCACCATTACGGCAACCAACAGAGTTACTTCGAACCTCGACAGCGGCGGCACGCCCGATCCTTCGCTGGCCAGAGTGACGATCGCAAACTCGGCGCTGAACGAAGATTCCAAGGGACCGGGCACCGTGACCATCAGCTCCGCGTCCGGCGACGTTTTCCTCTACAACACCTCTATCGAATCGACGACGTTGTCGAATCTCGCCGACGGCTCAATCGGCACCGTGACGCTCGAAGCGATGAACGGCGCGCTCACGCTGCACGATGTCGCAGTATCAGCATCCACAAGCGCTGCGGCGGGGGCCGGCAACGTCGACATCGTGAGTCCCACCGTCGGCATTTCGGCGAGCACGCTCGAGTCGTCGACCTCCGCGACCGGACCGGGCGGTGTGGTGCGCGTGAACTGGCCACTGCAGCCGGCAACCCTCGGCGCTGTGACAATCGACTCCGGCACCGTGCTCTCGGCCAGATCCACCGCAACCGGCAAAGCCGGTTCCGTGTTCGTCGCAGGCGACACCATCGCCGTTGCCGATGCCACGCTGAGGGCGGATGCGACCGAACTCGACGCCCAGGCCGGCATCGTCGCGCTGCTCGCGAACAACGGCATCAGCGTCACCGACTCGACGCTCACGGCGACGTCTTCGAACGTGCGCTCGACCACGGACGGCCTCAACACGGGCTCGATCTATCTGCTCGATGGTTTCTTCGCCCCGGGCACCGGTGACATCGACATCGTCGACTCGACACTCACCATCGATCAGTTGCCGAACACACCGCCGAACGTACAGCAGGACTGCCCGTTGCCACCCTGTGCACCGATCGTCTTTCCGCAGGGATTCCTGCGTCTCAGCACACCGGGCACCGTTACGCTCACCAGCACGGATCTGTTGAGCCGCACGACCGGTACCGAGAACGCGGGCGACATTCTGATCGAGGCGAGCGCGTTCGCCATGAACGGCGGCTCGATGGAAACCACCACCCTCGACCTCGGCGATGCGGGAACCATTTGGGTCGCCGGATTCGGTAACACCACCGCGACTCCGGTCGCGGCCGATACCGTGCGCCTCACCGGTGGCGCCGTCGTTCGTGCCACCGCGGGTGTCGACGATGGCAGCGGCGACCGCTTCGGCGATGCCGGTGCCGTGCGCATCGCTGCCGCCGACGTCGTGTTGAACGGCGTGACGATCGAAAGCGATCAGCGCGGTACGGCATCGAACACCGGGCTCGCGGGCGCACTCGAAATTACCGCCGAGACCCTGACCCTCACCGACTCGTTCCTGTCGACGACGACCGCGAGCAACAACACGAGCGTCGCCGGCGGCGGCCGCATTGGTCTTACGGGCACAACGCAGCTGCAATCCAACAACTCCGAGGTGCTGGCCTCGACCACGGGTGCAGCGAACGCAGGCACCATCGATCTTCAGGGCGCAGTGCTCGACGTATCGGGTGGCCGGGTGGAGTCGTCGACCCATGCCTCCGGCAGAGGCGGCGCGGTGCTCGTCAACTGGCAGTTTCCGGATGAACCCGTACAAACCGGCGTGACATCGATCAGCGACGGTGCGCTTCTCTCCGCAAGCTCGACGAGCAGCGGGCGCGCCGGCTCGGTAATCGTCGCCGGCGACACGGTCACCATCACCGACTCGACGCTGCAGGCGAACGCGACTGCACTCGGCAGCATTGCCGGCTCGGTCGCCCTGGTCGCGGAGAACGGTATCTCGGTGACCCGTTCGCTGTTGAACGCTACATCGAGGAATCTCACTCAGGAGGCCTTCCTGCCGGGGGACGGGGTCGGCTCTATCTATCTGCTGAATGGACTCCTGCAGCCAAAGGGCGGCGACATCACGCTCGTCGATTCGACGCTGACGATTGAACAGCTGTCGATCTCAACGCCACCACCCCCACCCTGTCCCAATTGCTCCATCGTGCTGTTGGGTACGCCCGGTTTTCTGAAGTTGAGCACCGCGAGCGCCATCACCGCGTCCAACACGACCCTCTCGAGCCGCGCCACGGGCGATGATTCCGCCGGCAGCGTCATCATCGAGGCCGCGTCATTCGCGATGGATTCCGGCGCCATCAAATCCTCCACCGAAGGCCGCGGGAGTGCGGGCAACATATCGATCGTCGGGCCCGGATCGACCCTGGAAGCACCCGTCGCGATCGGCGCGGTCGCCATCAGCAACGGTGCCAACATCCAGGCCACCGCCGGCATCGAAGGCGCGTCGACCGGCGCCGTGTACGGATCCGCAGGCAAGATCGAGATCCTCTCCAATGCAGCCATCACGCTCACCGGCAGCGCCAGCAACCCCGTCGAGATCTCGAGTGCCAGCTTCGACGGCGCGGGCCAAGCGGGTACGATCGCCTTGTCCGGCACCGGCTTGACCGCGACCCACGCGCGGCTGTCCACCGAAACCGCCAGCGTGAATGCAGTGAACCCCGCCTCCATTTCGCTGCAGTTCGGCGGCGACATCGCGGTGACCAACGGTTCACTGTCGGCCGCATCGACCGGCGCCGGCGCGGCAGGTTCGGTCGCGATCGATGCGGGCGGCGCAGTGTCGCTCACCAGCACCGACGTGCGCAGTTCCAGCGTCGGTACCAACGTCGGTCCCGCCGGCAGCGTGAGCATCACCGGCAACGATCTGATCATCACCAACGGCCTCGTCAGCACGCGCACCGGCAACGACGCGGTCGATGTAGATGGCCCCGGTGCCATCGATCTGATCAGCAACCGCGGAGTGCGGCTGGACGGTACCACCATCGAGACGATTGCGACCGGTCTTGCGGATGCCGGCGACATCGACGTGCAGGCGCTCGCCGGCAACATCGATCTCGACAATCGATCGCTCGTCACGGTGTCGACGGCGGGCGGCGGTGACGCCGGCGACGTCGCGCTGACCGCATCGGCAGACATCAACCTGCGCGGTGACAGCCGCGTGGAGGCCCGCTCCACGGCAGCCGGCGATGCGGGATCGGTACTGCTGGACGCAACCGGCGCGATCCTGATCGACGGTTCCGCGGTGAGCAGCGAAAGCGCAGGCATCGGTGTCGGCACGGCAGGCGACATCGACATGACGGCACAGAACATCACGCTGCGCGGCGCCCTGGTCAGCACACAGAGCAGCAGCGACAGCTCGGATCCCGGCGACATCGACGGCCCGCCCGGCACGATCAAGCTGACGACACCCGGCGCTGTGCTCATGGAGAACGGCTCGCTCACCTCGGCATCGGTATCGGGGGCGGCGAACGGCGGCGCGATTCTGATCACGGCCAACGACCTCACGTTGTCGCAAGGCTCGGTGATCGAGACGCGTGCAACCGGCCTAGGCAACTCCGGCTCGGTCGCGCTGGATATTGGCAACGACCTGACCCTGCAAACCCCTGGCACCGCCACGAATCCGAATCAGCAGTCCGCCATTCTCACCAACTCGCTGAAGTCCGAAGGCGGCGACATCACGGCCAATGTGAACGGCGTGCTGTTCATGCAGCGGGGACGCATCGAGTCCTCGGTGCAGACAGCGGCCGGCAGTGGTGGCGACGTCCGCATCACCACCAACGGTCTCTTCATGGCAGGCAGCCAGGTGCTGGCCCGGGCGGACCAGGGCAATGGCGGTGCCATCATCATTCGCAGAGGTACGCGGGTACCCGATCCGGCGACGGACACCGTGTTCGATGGCCTCTACATCATCGACTCGGAGAGCCTGATCAACGCCGATTCGAACACCGGCGTCGACGGCGAAGTGAACGTCGATGCGCCCGACGCCGATCTCACGGGGGTGGTGGAAGTGGTCGATGCGCGCATCGCCATGGACCCAACCCTCGCCGACGACGTATGCAGCCCGACATTCCGAGAGGTGCAGAGTTCGTTCATCGTCGAAGACGAAGGTGGCGTTGCGCCCGCACCCGACGGCTATTTCTCCGCCGGCATTGCTACCGACGCCGGCACTGTGTCGAGTGCATCCAGCGCCCCGGGCGATGTGCCCCTCCTGATCGCGTCCGCGGGAGGGTGCCCATGAAGATCCGCATGATGATCCGTCCACTGGCCGGCATCCTGACTCTGCTGTTGGCGCAGATCAGCGCAGGCAACGAAGTCGGCCGAACGCTCAACTGGCAAACCGTCGGCTCGCCCAACTACGTGGACCAGAATCTGGTCGCGCGGCAGGCGGCCGAAGATGCGCAGCCCACGGGCTTTGCGCTGCCGCGCCTCGCGGCCGATGAATCCGCAGCGGCGCAACCGCGCCCCGTGAGTCTCAGTCGTGCGCCGAGCGTGTTCGTCAGATCCATCGAGCTCGAAGGCGCCACGGTCTTCCCGCGCGCCGAACTCGAGGCGCTGTTCGCCCCTTATCTCGATCGTCAAGTCGCCATGGAAGACCTGCAGGATCTGCGTCTCGCACTGTCGCGTAAGTACGTGAACGCGGGCTACGTGAACTCCGGCGTGATCATTCCCGACCAGACTGTCGATGGCGGACGTATCGTGCTCCGCGCCGTCGAGGGATCGCTGGTGAAGATCGCAATAGATGGCGATCCCAAACTCGCGCACCGCTACATTCGCGGCCGGCTGGAGCGGCGCATCGATGCGCCGCTCAACATCGCCGACGTCAAAGATTCCCTGCAGAATCTGCAACGCGACCCACACGTGCAGCGCATCGACGCCCGTCTGGTTCCCGGCGATCGACCAGGTACCGGCGTGCTGCACGTTCAGGTGCAGGAAGCGCCGCGATTCGAGATCGGCCTGAGCGCGGACAATCATCATGCATCGAGCGCTGGCGCGGAGCGCGGCCGACTCACGCTGAGCGCGAGCAACCTCACCGGCTATGGCGAAGTGTTGAGCCTGACCGGTGCACTGTCCGAAGGCACCGATGAGTACAGCGCCGCGTTCGAAGTACCGATCACCACCTTCGATACGAAGCTGCGTGCGTACTACTCCACGTCGGATTCCGACATCATCGAAAGGACCTTCAAAGACCTCGACATCAAGAGTAAGACGGAGACGCGCGGTATCGCTCTGTCTCAACCCATCATCGACAACCTCGCCGACACGGTTTCCGTCACGCTCGGATTCGAAGCGAAGAGCAGCGAAACGACGCTGCTCGGCCGCAACTTCTCGTTCTCGCCCGGCGCGCAGAACGGCGAGGCCGATACTTCCGTCGCACTACTGGGGCTCGACTGGATTCACCGCGGCGACAGTCACGTCACGGCCCTGCGAAGCACATGGCGGAAGGGATTGGATGTACTCGATGCCACCATTTTCGATCCCCAGACACCGCTCGATGCGCTCACCAACCCGACCGGCGCGGACGGTGAATTCGACGTGATCGTCACCCAGGGATTGTTTCTGAAGCGTCTCAACAGCCTTGCGATGTTTCCCGACATGAGCGATCGCGGCCAGATCATGGTGCGTGGCACCGCACAAATCTCGAGGGATCCGCTGATGTCGCTGGAAAAGCTCGCCATGGGCGGTGCCAATACCGTGCGCGGCTATCCGGAAAACCTGCTCGTGCGTGACAACGGTGCTGCGCTCACTTTCGAGGTTCATCTGCCGATGCCGGGCTACACCGCCGAGGCAGGTGTGAGGAATCTCGTCTTCGCGCCGTTCATCGACATCGGCACGTCCTGGGACGACACCGACGTCGACCAGGTCTCGAGCCTGCGCAACACCGACGACAAGCGCATGATTGCCTCTGCGGGGCTCGGCCTCATCTGGGAACCGCTCGCAGGCCTGCGCGCCCAGCTCTTCTGGGGGCATGATGTCTACGACAACTTCGACGACGACGATCCGCGCGACAGCGGATCACGCGACAGCAACCTGCAGGACGACGGCGTTCACTTCTCCGTGAGCTACGTCAGGGCCTGGTAGTCGGCACCCCCCAGGGAACGCGCTTTCCCGGGTTAGCCGATGTGGGAGCGCCCTTGGGCGCGAACCGTTCGCGGGCAAGTCGCTCGGCCGCTTGCGGGCGAGCCTCGCTTGGCCGTTCGCGGGCAAGCCCGCTCCCACATCATTGAACCCACGCCTATCCCGTGGTACCGAACCGCTGCGCACGGCGTGCCCGCGCCTTCGCGGCTTCGACTTCGCGATCCTTGGGCGGTGCATTCGCGACCAGCGATGCGAGCAGCTCATGGGCCGCCTTCGCGACGTCGTCCACCGCGCGGTCGAACGCGGCCACGTTCGCCTTCGACGGTCGCGTGGTGCCGCTCAGCTTGCGGACGAACTGCAGGGAAGCCGCGTGAATCTCCTCGTCGGTTGCCGGGGGCTCGAAGTTGAAGAGGGTTTTGATGTTTCTGCACATAGCCAGCCTCGGGGCCGAAGACCGGCCTCCAACCCTACGCAGGCCCGGTATCACCCGCAACTGCGCAGGGCGTGCTCTCGATTCCGCCGCAGACGCGCTACGCTTACTCATCCATGAGAGGAGCGTGCCATGACCTACTGCCTCGCCATACGAACCGAGACAGGCATCGTGTTCGGGGCCGACACTCGCACCAATGCAGGGGTCGACTACATCACGTCGTATCGCAAGCTGCACGTCTTCGACACCGCACCCGACCGCATCTTCGTACTCGCCTCGGCCGGCAGCCTCGCCACGACCCAGGAGATCATGCACTGGCTGCAGCGCGACCTGGCCGCGAACGACGATCGCGAAACCTTCAATTCCGTGCGCTACATGTTCGAAGCTGCCAACTACGTGGGCCGCGTGAGCCGCGCCGTGCAGGCGCAACATGCCAGCGCGCTCACCACCAGTCGCTTCTCGGGCGAGACGACACTCATCCTCGGTGGTCAGATCGAAGGCGAACCGCACGAGCTGATGCTGATCTATCCTCAGGGCAACTTCATCGAAGCCTCGGAAGACACGCCCTACCTGCAGATCGGCGAGAGCAAGTACGGCAAACCGATGCTCGATCGCCTCGGGCGCGGCAACGTCTCGCTGGAAGATGCCGCACGGCTCGCGGTAATTTCGCTCGAGGCGACCATTCGCTCGAACCTCACCGTCGGTCCGCCCATCGACCTTGCGCTGATGCGAGCCGATACGTATACGCTCGCGCACGAGCTGCGCCTCGGCGAGGAGTCCGAGTTCTTCCGGGAAACGCGCAAACGCTGGCAAGTCGGCATCGAGGCCGCGTTCCTGACCCTGCCCCGCTTCGAATGGGAGAGCGGTCACAAAAAGCCGACTTGAACCGGCTCGAGAGCTGCGCGATGCTCGGACGGCTATGCGATGGACAGTCGTTGCAACAATTATTGCGGCCGGGGTGACGCTATCCGTCACGGCCGCCGCGACCGGGATCAGCAAGGCCAGCGACTGGCTGGGCCACGCCGTAGTGACGCGCGACGGGGAGGAACTCGGCACCGTGCGCGACATCGCCATCGACGAGCGCACCGGCAAGGTGACCTACCTCGTGGTCTCGGTCGGCAGCTTTCTGATCGAGAACAATCTGATTGCCATCGCGCCCGATGCGCTCGCGCCCTCACGCACGGAATCGGGTGCACTGCGACTCGAGGCCGATCCGGCAACGCTGCGCAGCGCACGACGCTTTGCGCAGGATTCCGCCTGGCCGGCCGAGGCCGACGTGGTTCGAGACGCCGAGAGCTCACGGAGCGCAGCCGCGCCCGGCGATCCGGAAGCGGCACCGCAACCACCGCGCCCGCAGGGCACGGCAACCATCGAGAGCCGCTCGAGAACCGCACATCTCTCCGCGAACGAACGCTACGTCAAGGACAACGCGCCGCCGGAACCGCCCGCATCCCAGGCGCCGCCCGCAACCAGGGCGCCACCGTCCGCAACCCAACCGCCAGCGCCCGCAGTCGAGAAAGCCCAAGCCAAAGTATCGCGCGCTGCGGACACGCCGTTCGATCGTCTCGACCGGGACGGCGATGGGGTGTTGAACCGCTCCGAATTCGCCCACGAACTGTCGCGTCGCGACCGCTACTCCCACATCGATATCAATGCCAACGGGGTGATCGATCGCGACGAGTTCGACGCCTTCCGCGCCGCTACTTCTTCGAAAGCTGAATCAACACCCCATTAGCGGACTTCGGGTGCACGAACACCTGCGGGCCGCCTTCGCCGATGAGCGTGGCCCCGGACTTCTTCAGCGCGGCCACCGTTGCGTCCATGTCGTCCACCGCCATGGCAAGGGTGTGAATGCCCTCGCCGCGGCCCGCCAGCGCCTTGCCGACGGCACTCGCCGGATCGGTGGGACACACGATCTCCACGAAGCCGCCATCGGGTAGATTGAAGAACGCCTGCTTGATCGCGAGCGCCTTGTTTTCCGCCGTGCGATCCACCTTGACCCCGAGCAGACTGGCCCAGTTCGAAACGGACGCATCGAAATCGTTCACGCGCACCACCAAGTGGTGCATGCCGGTCAGTGCCATGGCTGTCCCCTCAACAAATGTTCAGACGATTTTGACGGATCGGGCACCAGGAATCAGCCGCCGAGCGCCTTACGGGCCCGCGCAATGCCGCCGCGATAGATGCCCTCCACCACTTTGGCCGCCTCCGCTTCGGATGCGCCCTTCGGTTCGAAGGTGCCGGTCCAGTCGACGTGACATCCCGCAGCACCCTTGTCGGTGATCTTCACCGTGGATGCATAGCCGCTGACCGGCAGCGGGCAATCGTCATTGATGATCGAATACGCGAACACCATGGCCTTGGCGTCGTGCTTATCGAGCCGCTCCACCACCGTTCCGCCACCCATGCCGATTGTCCGGACCATGCCCACACCGCTGCCCTTGGTCTCGAACGATGTGATGGGGCCGCCCACCTTGATGCCGCCGAAGTCGCTCAATGCCTTCCAGACATCCGCGGCACTCGCCTTGATGTCTTCCGAAACCGTCACCTTCGCCATGCCCTTTCTCCGGTCGTTACGAACCCCGAGTGTGGTCCGGAACCGGGGATCGGCGCAATCGGCCGTCCCGATCAGACGGCGTAGCGACTCTCGAGATAGGCAATGATCTCGGCAGACTCGCCCATCTCGACCGAGGTATTCGGATCCACGAGGTAGGGCACCGTGACGCGTCCCGCGCGCTCGAGGAGCATCTGGCGATTGAGCGTGACTGGTTTGGTTCTGATGCCGAGGGCATCGCGCAGCAACGGCGGCAGCCAGTCGGTCGGCGTGCTGCGGCCGACCGAACGCAGCACGTATGGCAGTTCCAGTTCGCAGAGACGCTCACGCACCAGGCGCGCAAACGGGCTGCCCTCGAAGCTGTAGAGCTCCAATGGCTGTGCAGGTGCCCGCGACGCGCGCGCGCGCAGCCCCGCTCCCGTCCGCCAGGCGCCCGCCATGGCGGATCCGAACTGCTGAGCGAGTATGGCCCGCCAGCGCAGTGGCACCGCACCTTCCCCGTAGGTCTCGAACAGATAGGTGATGATGTCCGCCGATTCGTACATCGCAGCGCCCGTCGCCGGATCGATCAGATACGGGAACTGGGCCTTGCCGCCCTTGGCAGTGAGTTCCGGTCGAAACCGCGTGCCGCCCTTGGGACAGGGGCGAATGAGTGCATCCAGATCGAGTTCGGTGAGCGCTTCGCGCACGATCCGGCAGTAAGGACAGGCTTCGAATTCGTACAACTCGAGGAGGTAGGGTGGACGCGAGACGCGGGGCTGCGTCGCAATCCCGGCTCCGAGACGCATGGCGGTGGTGGCCATGGATCCAAACAGGGCGAAGGGATCGAGTTGGGCTCGGGAATCACTGATTTCTGGCATCGATGGCACACCTCAAGGCGACATTGCCGCAGTACGGCTTTGGGGGCGCGCATGATGCCACGCTGAAAAAAAATCGCTACCGGTAGATCGCGGATTTTCCGTGGCGTACTTCCAATGCCGTTCGCTGGGCTTTCTTCAGGCGCTTCACCACCAGCCCATAGGATCGATCGATCATCCGCTCGATCTCGCCGC
>JBFKCZ010000049.1:0-10379 GCA_041620035.1 Pseudomonadales bacterium | reverse complement strand
GCCACGTCGTCGACACCTACGCCACGGGCGATGCGCACCCGTTCGATTCGCGACCGCTGCCAGAGCCGGGATTCCTCTTCCCCATCTCGGCCGATGCCGACACGGTGGTGATCCGGTCGGTGGGCCGCAGCTCGCACTACCTGCCGATCCGGCAGTTCACGCGTGCCGAGTACGACGAGTACCGCAGTCGCGCCGAATTATTGGAGGGTGGCTACTACGGCATCATCCTGATCATGCTGCTGTACAACCTCGTGCTGTTCGCAGGCATCCGCGACACGCTGTATCTGTACTACGTGCTCTATGCCGCCAGTCTCTCTCTGGTGATGCTCGGCGCCGACGGACTCGGCATGCAGTATCTCTGGCCGGAGTCGCCCGCGACCCAGCAGTTCGCCTCGCACGCGATGGTGGCTTCCGCACTCGTTTTCGCCGCGCTGTTCGCGAACGCGTTCCTGAAGATCCGCCTTGCCAGTGCGACGGCGTTCAACGCCGTGCGGCTGTTCATGATGGCCGTCGGCCTCAATGGCATCTGGGGGTTGATGAGCGACACGCACCTGTCGTCGGTTGCCAGTGCGGTGCTCGTCATGGGCGGGGCGAGCCTGCTGCTTGGCATCGCCTACCTTCGTTTGCGCGAGGGCTTCAAACCCGCCCTCATCTACATCGTCGCCGATGGCGTGCTGCTGGCCGGCGCAACCGCGTTCGCGGCCCTGCAGATGGGCTGGCTGGAAGACGGCATGCTGGTGCGCTACGGGCTGCACATCGGATCCACGGTGCAGCTCGCATTGCTCGCGCTCGCACTCTCCCAGCGCATCAACAGCGAGCGCCAACAGCGCATGGAAGTGCAGCACCAGTCGTTGGAACTCGCCCGGGAGGTCCGCGCGCTGCGCACCGAAACCCAGATCGCCGCCGAGCATCGCCAGCTGCAACGGTCGCTGCAGCACACCCAGAAACTGAAGACGATCGGCGAACTGACCGGGGGCTTCGCCCACGACTTCAACAACATTCTCGCGAGCGTGCTCGGTTTCGCCGAACTCGCACGCCAGCGTCTGCGCGGGCACGGTGATGGGAAGCTCCTCGGTTTCATCACCGAGATCGAGTCCGCAGGCAAGCGTGGCGCCGACCTGGTGCGCCAGCTCCTGATCTACAGCCGAGGCACGCCGACCGAACCCCGCGAATCGGATCTGCGCGAAACGGTGGACGAAACCGCGCGCCTGCTGCGCGGTACACTGCCATCGACCGTCCGGCTGCACTTCGATGCTCCGCCCGATCCCGTGCGGCTCATCGTCGACGCAGCCCAGATTCAGCAGATGATCGTGAACCTCGCACTCAACGCCGCGGAATCCATGGACTCGCGCGGCGAACTCAGCGTCGAACTCGGCACCATCCAGGTCGAGGAGTCGAACTGCAGTTCATGCGCCGCCGTTTTCTCAGGCCATCACGCGGTCGTCCGCATCGCCGACCGCGGCCGCGGTGTATCGGCGAGCATTCAGGACATTTTCACGCCATTTCATACCACCAAGCCGGTCGGCAAAGGCTCCGGGCTGGGGTTATCCGTGGTGCACGGCATCGCCCATGAGCATCACGGTCACATCAGAGTGACCCCACGGCCGGAAGGCGGCACCGTCTTCGCGGTGTACCTGCCACTGCACCAGGCGGTCACGACCACGCAGGCGCCGAATCACCGGCACATCCTCGTCATCGACGACGATGAGGCCGTCGCGCGCTACCTCGGGTCCATGCTCGAAGAACAGGGCTATCAGGTGACGATCTCGAACCGGTCGAGCGATGCCCTGTCGCAGGTCATGTGCGACCCGCTGTCCTACGACCTGGTCGTCACCGATCAGCTGATGCCGAGGATCACCGGCATCGAACTCGCTCGTGACCTGCGCGACCTGCGGCCGGATCTGCCCGTCATTCTGTGCACTGGCAATCCCGACACGATCGATCGCGGCGCCCTGCGGGAAACCAGTATCAGGGCCGTATTCGGCAAGCCGATAGAAACCGATCTTCTGCTGGCCAAGATCGCCGGGCTGTTGAAGCCCGCTTAGAACCTATCTCAGAATCGTTTGCGCAATGCCCACACTGGATTGACGCCGGAGGCTGCGAACGTCGAGCATGCGCCCTGACGTCGCTTGAGAACACTCGCATGCGAACCGCCGTGCTGCAGATGCGATCCACCGCAGTCGTCGCAGACAACCTTGCTGCCGCCGAGCGCCTCACCGAGCGCGCCGCAAAGCTAGGCGCCGAGTTCGTGCTGCTGCCAGAGGCGTTCGCCTACATCGGTCCGGGCGCCGGCAAACGGGCGATTCTCGAGCCCCTACCGGCCGGTGGACCCATACTCGATCGCTGCCGCGCCATCGCCCGAACTCATGGCATGCCGCTCCTCCTGGGCGGATTTCACGAGCGCGCCAACGATGGGCGCGCTCACAACACCGCTGTTCACCTCGATGCGTCCGGCGAGATCGTCGCGCTCTACCGCAAGATTCACCTTTTCGACGTCGACCTCGCCGACGGCACGCGCCTGGCGGAGTCCGATGGCACGGCACCCGGTGACCGTGTCGTGGTGAGCCAGACACCCTTTGGTCCCCTGGGCTTGAGCATCTGCTACGACGTACGTTTCCCGGCGCTCTATCAGAGCCTCGTCGACAACGGCGCAGTAGCGATCGCGGTGCCGTCTGCATTCACGGCATCCACGGGAAAGGACCATTGGCACGTGCTGCTGCGCGCGCGCGCCATCGAATGCCAGGCCTACGTACTGGCGCCCGCGCAATGGGGCAATCACGGGCAAGGGCGGGCGTCTTACGGTCACGCCCTCGTCGTCGACCCCTGGGGATGCGTAATCGCAGAGTGCTCCGATGGCGAGGGTGTGGCCGTGGCGGAACTGGACATGGCCAAGGTCGAAGAGGCGAGGCGCGGGTTGCCGAGCCTTCGACACCGACGGCCATTCGAGCCCTGAGGGCAGTCACTCACTTGGTAGAAGGTTCAAGCGTATGAGCGATGAACTGAGCGGACACGCGGCGAGCCGCGCTCTCCTGGTGACGGCGGCGTTCGTCATCGTTGTCGCGGGTATCAAGGCTGCCGAGGCCATCATGGTGCCGTTTCTTCTCGCGGCATTCATTGCGGTCGTTGCCGGTACACCGGTGCACTGGCTCGAAGCGCGCCGCTGTCCCGTCGCGCTCGCCATCACGCTCGTGATGGCCGTCATCGTTCTCGTGCTCAGCGGTATCGGCATGCTGATTCGAACCTCCGTGGAGGAGTTCCTGACTTCGCTGCCGTTCTATCAGGCACGTCTCACCGAGGTGAGCGCCGCGCTCGTCGACTTCATTCGTGGCTTCGGCGTCGAGATATCCGGTGAGATGATTGCGAACACGTTCGACCCCGCGATGGCGCTGCAGATGGTCGGCACCACGCTGCGTGGCCTCGGTGCAGTTCTTTCCAATGGTTTTCTCATCCTCCTCACAGTGATCTTCATTCTTGCGGAGGCTTCGAGTTTCCCGAGCAAACTGCGGCGGATGTTCGACGATCCCGAGCGCGACCTGTCGGCATTCGTGCACTTTGCCGAGAACGTCAATCGCTACATGGGCATCAAGACCACGGTGAGCGCAGTCACGGGTATCTTGATCGGTATCTGGCTCGCGATACTCGGTGTGGACTTCGCGATTCTCTGGGGACTCGTCGCGTTCATGCTGAACTACGTGCCCAACATCGGTTCGATCATCGCCGCTGTGCCCGCTGTGCTGCTGGCGATTGTGCAACTCGGGCCGATGTCGGCCGCGCTCGTGGCCGCCGGCTACGTCACCGTCAATCTGGTGATGGGAAATGTCGTCGAGCCGCGATACATGGGCCGCGGTCTCGGGCTGTCCACACTCGTCGTGTTCGTATCCCTGGTGTTCTGGGGATGGGTCCTGGGGCCGGTAGGCATGTTGCTCTCCGTCCCATTGACCATGACTGCGAAGATCGCGCTCGCCACGCACCCGTCCACCGTGTGGGTGGCGCACCTGCTTGGGCCCGGCGATTCCAGTGCACCTATCCCGGTCACCGACGACGGAGACACCCGCCCATCATGAGCTACGAAAGTCCCAGAGTTCGTGCGATGAGCGGGTACACCTGGGGCGAACAGCCGCTGCGACCAGACGCAATCAAGCTCAACACGAACGAGAACCCCTACCCGCCGTCGCCAAAGGTCGACGAAGCGCTGCGCAGCTTCGACGTGGCGAGCCTGCGTCGATATCCACAACCAACCGCGGACGGATTTCGAGACGTCGTCGCACGCAAGCTCGGCGTCGAGCGATCGAACGTTCTCGCGACCAACGGAGGCGATGAACTGCTGCGCCTGGCGTTCACGACATTCGTCGATGCCGGCAACGTCTATGGCACAACCTATCCGAGCTACTCGTTGTACCCGGTGCTCGCAGCGATCCAGGGCTGCAGCGAGTTCACGGTTCCCCTGGAAAACGACTGGTCGATGCCGGGCGACATCGCGCGACGCTTCAACGAAGCCGGGGCGCGGCTGATCTGTATCGTCAACCCGCACGCTCCCAGCGGCACGCTGGCGCGGAGCGACGCGCTCGCGGTGATCGCGCGGGAGTTCCGCGGCGTGGTGTTGATCGATGAGGCATACGTCGACTTCGTCGATCCGACGCTTTCCCATCGAACCGTGAGCCTGATTCGGGACTTCGACAACGTGATACTCCTGCGCACTCTCAGCAAGGGCTACTCGCTGGCGGGTCTGCGCCTCGGCTTCGCCGTCGCTCGCGAGTCGCTGATCGAGCCGATGCTCAACAAGACACGCGACAGCTACAACGTCGATGCGATAGCGCAACACCTGGCCGCCGCTGCGTTCGGCGACACCGCTTACGCGAGTAGCACGTGGGCCAGGGTAAGAGCGGAGCGAGATCGCCTGACGACGGAACTGCGCATGCGTGCGTTCGAGTTGCCGTCATCGCAGTCCAACTTCCTGCTCGCCCGCCCGCCGATGCACGCACCGTCCGCGAAGGCGATTCAGGCATCACTGAAGGCACGCGGCATCCTCGTTCGCCATTTCGACGCACCGAGGCTCACCGATAAGCTGCGCATTACGATCGGCACACCCGAGCAGAACACGGCGTTTCTGCACGCCCTGGACGACATCATCGGCAAGTGAGGAGAACCGTCATGACCCACGCGCTGCTGCGCGCCGCCGACATCGCGCGAATGCCAGAGGTCCGTCACCGGCATCAGTTCAACGACAACGCCATCCGCATGACGCGTACCCTGTCGGAGGTCGCGGGCCTGGCGCGGCTCGGCGTACACCTGGTGCGCCTGGAGAAGGGTCGCGACAGCACCCAGCATCACACCCACGACTGCACCGAAGAGTTCATCTACATACTGAGCGGCCGCGGCATCGCCCAGATCGGCGATGACACTTTCGAGATCGGCGCGGGAGACTTCATGGGATTCACGGCCCCGTCTGCTGCGCATTCCATGCACAACCCCCATGAAGAAGACCTGGTGTATCTGGTCGGCGGCGAACACAAGACTTCCGATGTGGTCCGCTATCCACGCATCCGTCGCACGATGATCAAGCAGAACGGCGAGCGGCAATGGGTGGATTGGGACGACCTCCATTCGCTGTGAGTAAACCCGCGCTCGCCGACTGGCTGCGAACCACGCTTTCCTCGCGTGGTGAACGCGTCGAGTCGATGAGGGCCGCAGTGCGGGGGACCCGTACCCAAACTCGTGTCATCGAAACGGACCGCCGCCGGCTCGTGGTCAAGATGTTCGCGACTGACGACGACTTCGCGCGGCGGGAGTTCGACAGCTACCAGACACTCGCCCGGCATGCTCCTGGGGTCATCGTGCCACTGGTCGCGATGGATCGCCGGGCGGGTTACCTCCTCCTGGAACACCGCGACGGTCTGGATCTCTTCGCCGCACTCGCCGTTCGCGATCCGATCGCGGTGATGCACGCGCTTGGGGACGGCATTGCCTCCGTGATCATCGACACCGCAGCGCTGCCCGGCTCTACCGGTACGGCTGCCGAGGAGCGGGACGCGCTGATCGCAAAGATGCCCCTGCTGCGCGACCTGTTCGCGTCCGCCCGCGTAGCGTTGCCCGCTGCGACGTACGATTCGATCGCTGGGCTGTGCAACGCGGTGACTGCGTCACCCACCGCACTCACGCAAGGCGATCCGGCACCGAGCAACCTGCTCTTCACCGATGACGGAGTTCGGCTGCTCGATTTCGAGTACGGTGCGCGACGCAATGCCTTGTTCGACCTCGCCCAGTGGTACGTACGAATTCCACTGCCCCTACCCTGGTTCGATGCACTGTCGACCCGCGTGCGTGCGCGCGTCGTCGCGGCCGGGGTATTCGCGAGCGACGACGACTTCGACGCCGCGGCGGTACAGATGTGTCGGTACGCGTCCCTCTACATGCTCACGTGGCTCCCGGTAACGGCAGTAGAAGAGCGCGATCGCGCGTGGGTCGGCGACTGGACCGTGCGCAAGGCGTTCCTGTCGACGCTACACCGGTTCATCGATGCGTCCCACGCACCAGAAAAGGCAGCGCTCCAGTCACTTGCATCGGCAATGCAGTCGCGGTGGCCGGAAGTCACCAGGTTCGAAGTCGACTGGGACGGCCTGATTCAGTCGAGACGCTCGTAGAGTCGGGCGAGTTCCGCGCGCCACTGCGCCTGGAGTTTCCGCTTCTGGAACTTCGGCTTTCGCGATTGATCCGCCGCGAGCAGTTCCTCCAGCTCCACGATCCGAGTCAGCACGTCTTCCGCATTCGGGGTCTGCGGGTCCTGCTTCCCCGGTGCCCGTCGCTTGGCGTCCCCGGCGTGCGGAGTCGCAAACGGCGCTTCGTAGAACGGCGAAGGGTCGCCGACCTCATGGAGCGCACCTCGCTCGACCAGCAGAAAGCGCTGGGCCGTGACATCGAGGAAGCGCCGATCGTGGGACGTGATCAGTACGGTTGCGTTGCTCGTCACGAGTTGCTGCTCGAGATCGATCCGACCCTGCATGTCGATGTGATTCGTCGGTTCGTCCAGCACCAGGAAGTTCGGTCGGTTGAGCGACAGCAGAACGAACAGCACGCGAGCGCGCTCGCCACCTGACAGCACTCGCAGCGACTTGCCATGGTCCCGATAGGGGAATCCCGCGGCGATGAGTCGCGATCGTACGATCGCATCGCCAACCGGTGCACGTTCCACCAGGAACTCGGCCATCGATGCACTCGAATCGGCTTCATCGAGCTCCTGATCGTAGTAACCGAGCCGCGTTTGTTCGCTTACGCGAATGCCTGCGATCGACTCTCCACGACATGCCCGCGTGATCATGCGAATCAGGGATGACTTACCGGCGCCGTTGGCGCCAAGCAACGCGACGCGCTCACCGGGCCTGATCAAGAGATGCTCGACTGCGAACAACGGCTTTCCGGGCAACCCGCCAGGCGTCACCGTCAAGTCCTCGAGTCGAATGACTTCCTTGCTCCGGGTTGCCGTCAGTTCCATCTGCAGGTCGAGCGCCGAGCCCTCGCTGACGAAAGTTCGCTCCGACTCGAGCCGCTGAACCCGTTTCTCCATACTCTTCGCGCGCTTGGCGAGGGATTCGTTGTCGTAGACCTTGCCCCAGGTCGCGAGCCGCTTCGCGCTGGCTTTGAGCGAGTCGATCTTCTGCTCCTCCGCCCGTCGTGCGCGTTGCGCCGCTTCGTCCTGATCTGTGAGTTCGTCCATCGCGCGACTGTAGGGCGCATCGAAGCGGTACAACCGTGCATCGCGCAGGATGGCTGTCGATCGTGTAACCGCGTCGAGAAAGGTTCGATCGTGCGATACGAGTACGAATGCGCCCGTGAAACTCAGAAGGAAGCGCTCGAACACCCGCAAGGTGGCCAGGTCGAGGTGGTTGGTGGGTTCGTCGAGAAGCAGGAGATCCGGCTCACCAACCACGGCGCGTGCGAACATGAGCCGATTCTGCTCACCACCGGACAATGCAGCCGCTGGCGTATCGAAATGGGAAGCGTCAAAGCCAATGTCGGTGAGCAGCGCTTCGGCGCGCCAGCGCGGCACGCTTGTCCCGTCCACGCCTCGCGCCACGGCATCGCATACCGACATCCCCGCCACATCATCGGCCAGAAACTGCTCGACTCGACCGACTCGTGCCCCGCGCGAACGCGTGATCTCGCCAGCGTCCGGCACCCGGTCGCCGTGCATGAGGTCGAGCAAGGTCGTCTTGCCGCTGCCATTGTGCCCGACCAGCCCCAGTCGATCGCCGACCGCGATCGTCAGATCGATTCCATCGAACAGCAACGCATCGCCCACACCGTGCGATACCTTGAGCAGTTGCAAAAGCGTCGCCATGCTGCAGGAAACGACTCTAAGATAGGTCGGGATTACATTAGCCCGACCCACCGGAGCGCCTCAATCGCATGTTTCCCCTTCGCGACGAGAATCCACGCGCGCACCCGCCGATCGCAACGGTCGCGATCATCGCTCTGAACATCGTCGCCTGGGGCGTGGTGCAAGGTTTCGGCACGGACGCTGCGCTCGCATCCTCCATCTGCCAGTTCGGGCTCATTCCCGGCGATGTGCTGGGCAACCTGCCGGCCGGTTCGAGCTTCCCACTGTCGCAGGATCTCGTCTGCGTAATCGACGGAGAGGGCGGCTATGGAACCATCCTCACGAGCATGTTCATGCACGGCAGCTGGTTCCACATCGTCGGCAACCTCTGGTTCTTATGGATTTTCGGCGACAACGTCGAAGATGCGATGGGTCCCGTTCGATTCGTCGTCTTCTACCTGCTGTGCGGACTGGGCGCCGCGGTTGCCCAGATGTTGACGAATACCGCGAGCATCGTGCCGATGGTGGGTGCTTCCGGTGCGATCGGCGGCGTGATGGGGGCGTATGCGCTGCTGTATCCACGCGCGCACATCCACACCTTCATATTCCTCGGCTTCTACATGACGACGGTCGCAGTACCCGCCGTATTCATGCTCGGATACTGGTTCCTGCTGCAGCTCGTCGGCGGACTACCTGCCATGGGTGGCGAAGGCGGTGGCGTCGCCTTCTGGGCGCACATCGGGGGGTTCCTTGCGGGCGTGGTGCTCGTCTATCTGTTCATCGACCGCGGCCGTCTGGCGCGCCATCGCGCGCAGGGTCGGCGGCCATTGTCGCGGCATCGCTGGTTCTGAAGGTGAAGGCGTAGGAGCGAGCCGTGCTCGCGATTGCTTCCTACAGCGTATCGATCCACTCGCCAATTACGTCCACAGCATCCTGATCCACGCGGTGACTGGCGATCGGCGGCATGCGCGTGCCATCGAGCCGGCGCATGCGCTCCCAGAGCACGCTCGTCTCCTTACTGCCTCGCGCGACGATCCGCGCACCGGCGATGCCCAGATTACCGCGCGCGGGCGCGACGTCGATCGCCCCCATTTGACTGGCCGGCGTATCGAACCGCAGGTCCATCGCTACGCCGGTGCCGCCGTTGGGCTGGTGGCATTGCGCGCAATTGACGTCGAGATACGTTCGCGCGCGCGTGGTGGCAGACGCCGCGGTGTCGTTCAGGGCCACATAGACCCCGTACTGCGTGGCGAGACCGATGTCCGTCGTGAACAGGTTGACGTGGTTGTAGGTACGCAGCTGGTTGTCGGTCGCGAGCGGAAAAGTGAACTCGCGATTCATCTGGCGCGTTCGTACACCGAGCGCGGAACCGGCGGCCGTGGTGTGACATTGCAGGCAGTCCGTTCGACTCGGGTAGTCGTACTGCTGCGGCACCGCACCCACACCCGGCACCTGAATCGTCAGCGTCTCGCTCTCCCGCCCGGCGAGCAGGTTCGCTTCAGTCTCCTGCGGGTTCCATCGATAGACGAAGCCGAACCATTCGGAGCTGCCCCGCACCAGCACCCGGGTTTCGAGCCGGCGCGCACTGCTGGGATTGCCTTCGGTCATCTCCATTTCGAAGTGTTTGACCAGAATCGTACCCACCGGGAACACCCACGCACCGGTGCTGCTGAATGTGATGCGCTGATTAGCCGGTACTCTGATCCAGCGGCGCTTCTGCGCGTTGTCGGACCAGAACGGATGATTGATGTCGTACTCGATGAGGCCGGAGGCGGGCGTCAGGTTCGCGAGGTTAGTGAAGAGGCCCGTAGCCGACAGCGTGGCGGGCACGCTGCCGCCGCCGCCCGATTCGGCGAACTCGAAAATGTCACCGTTCTGCTGGACGACATAGACCTCGCCGTTGTTGTCTTCGCCGAACGATGTGGGGTTGCGCGCCGTATCCAACGCGTCGTTGGCGGTCACCTGTGACCCGTTCCACGTCAGCGCCCACACCGTTCCCGAACCGTAGTCGGCGTACAGATAGCGGCCAAAGAGCGACGCGAAGCGGCTACCGCGGTATACATAG
>JBFKCZ010000048.1:0-10393 GCA_041620035.1 Pseudomonadales bacterium | reverse complement strand
GTGAACAACATGCGCGACATCGTCAAGATCGTCGCTGCGAAGGCGCCCGGCTTCGGTGATCGTCGCAAGGCCATGCTGCAGGACATCGCGATCCTGAGCGGTGGTACCGTGATCTCCGAAGAGGTCGGCCTGACCTTGGAAGGCGCATCACTGGATGACCTCGGCCGCGCCAAGCGCGTGTCTGCAACCAAGGAAAACAGCACGATCGTCGATGGCGCTGGTAAGAAGAAGGAGATCGAGGGTCGCATCAAGCAGATCCGACAGGAGATCGAAGACACCTCGTCCGACTACGATCGTGAAAAGCTCCAGGAGCGCCTCGCGAAGCTGGCCGGTGGCGTTGCGGTGATCAAGGTAGGAGCGTCGACCGAAGTCGAAATGAAGGAGAAGAAGGCGCGCGTGGAAGATGCGCTGCACTCGACGCGGGCCGCCGTTGAAGAAGGCGTTGTCGCGGGTGGTGGCGTCGCGCTCGTGCGTGCCTTGCAGGCGATCGAGGGCCTCAAGGGCGACAACGAAGATCAGACCGTCGGCATCGGCATTGCGCTTCGCGCCATGACCGCACCGTTGCGGCAGATCGCGGCGAATGCCGGCGACGAGGGCTCGGTGGTGCTCGACAAAGTACGCGGCCTGAAAGGCAACAAGGGCTACAACGCGCAGACTGGCGAGTACGGCGACATGCTCGAGATGGGTATTCTCGACCCCGCCAAGGTCACGCGCACCGCGCTGCAGGCCGCGGCATCGGTAGCTGGTCTCATGATCACAACCGAAGCCATGGTGTCGGAGTTGCCCGAAGAGAAAGAACCCGCAATGCCGGGCGGCGGCATGGGTGGAATGGGCGGCATGGACGGCATGATGTAGGCGTCGCCAACCGTCTCGTTCGATGAAGAAAGCCCGGCTTCGCCGGGCTTTCGCTTTTCAGGTGTGTTCGTCGATGGCCACTGTACTCGTGGCGTTGGCGCGCTATCATCCATCGATCGCGGCCGAATGGATTCGGTGGCGTTCGAAAAATCACTACCAGCGCAGAGGGGGTTACTGGTATGGACATTTCTCTAGTTCTCGATTATCTGGCTCGATGGGGTCACTTCCTGTTTGGCATCACCTGGATTGGCCTCTTGTACTACTTCAATTTCGTGCAGGGCGAGTACTTCAAAGCGGCCGATGCGTCGTCGCGGGTCGACGCGTTCACGAAGCTGGTTCCCAACGCGCTCTGGTACTTTCGTTGGGGCGCGATGTTCACGTTCCTGACTGGCGCGTACATGCTGATGGTACGCATGGGCGGCTGGACACTCGATATCACGCTCGGCGCGCTGATGGGGACGCTCATGTTCCTGAACGTCTGGCTGATCATCTGGCCGAATCAGAAGATCGTGATCGCATCCAACGAGAAGGTGAAGGCCGGAGGTGAGGCGATGCCGGAAGCGGCGGCAGCGGCGCCGAAGGCGGCTCTCGCAAGCCGCACCAATACGCTCTTCTCCTTCCCCATGCTGTTCTTCATGGGCTCTAGCGCGCACTTTGCCCACGGCGGCATCTCGATGAACAACATGGCCCTCATCGTGGCTGGCCTCATCATCGTTGCGATCGAAATCAACGCCATCGTCGGCAAGCAGGGGCCCATGACTACCGTGCGCGGCGTGATCGTGAGCGGGCTCGTGCTCACGGCACTCCTGTGGGGGGTCGTCGAGGTTTTGGCCTGATCGAACCCGAAACCAGGGGCCAGGGTTCGCCTGGCCCCTTTTCTTCCCCGATTCAGTCGCTACACTGCCCGCGGCAGATATCCGGATAGAGCGTATATGGCGGAAATTGAACCGAGTGACGGTGGCAGTGGCCTGTCGGCCGACCGAAGCGACACCGCGGGGTACCGGCGCGGCGGCCGCGCCAGAAGCCCGACCGGCACGTCGCGCAGCGTCGGTACCAGTGTGCTGATGTCCGTGATGGTGGCGGGCCTGATGGTTGCAGGATGGTTCATCGCGACCCAGCATCAGGCGCTCACGGCGGCGCAGAAGTCCCTGGCTCAGTCGGAACAGCGCATCGCCGTGCTCGAGGAGCGATTGCAGGTTACCGACGCGACGATGAGCGAATCGGGCAAAGAGGTCACCGATACGCTCGGTAAGTGGCAGGACGAAGTGCGCAAACTGTGGGACGTCACCAACAAGCGCAACAAGGGCTGGATTCTCGAAAACCAGGAAAAGATCAAAGCCCACGCAGCGACGCTGGCGTCGATCGATGCCTCCTTGAAGGAGCTGAAGGCCGCCGACCAACGCTTCGACCAGGCACTCGGCCAGCAAAGCTCCTTGGTGGACCAACTGGCCGCCATGGATTTGCAGGTTCGACAGCAGGTGAACGCGCTGCGGCAGCTAACCGATCAGGTCAATTCTGTACGTCAGACCGTGGCAGGGCTCGAGTCGAACATGACGCGTCGCGTGACCGAGAACGAGAAGGCCGTTCAGGCGATCGATGCGTATCGGCTCCAGCTCAATTCCCGCCTGGTGGAACTGCAGACTCGATTGGACAACCTGAGTACGCGGCCGGCGCCCTGATTTTCGGTACGTTTTCCTACACGCAACTGTGACTGACTTCGCCATCGACATCCGGCGGCGGAGTCATACTGAGTAGTGTATCCATCGGGGAACGTGATCGATGGCCCGGAACGGGCAGCTCTTTGCCGTCGCGCTCGGTGAGCGTGTACCCCCCGTCTTCGAGCGGGTCGCGCGCAATCGTGGGCACGAACTCGTCACCAGTCTAGGTTCGGCATCTTTGCCGGTATGTCTCGTCGTAGTCGATGCCGATGACGACATCGATCGGGTGCGTGAGCGGCACCCGCATGCACTGATCGCCGGTCTGGATGGATCACACCCGCAGGTCGATCTCCAACTGCCCCGGAACGCTGCGGCTAGTGCGGTCGAGCGGCTCTACGCGCATGCGAGTGCCCTGGTCGCGCAGCGGCTGCAGGCGGAAAGTGACCTGGTCGCGCAGCACGGCCGCGTGCGTCAGCTGACCGAGATGGCGCAAGCCCTGGCGGGCGAGCGGGATCCGGCTCGGCTCCTCGAACGCATCCTCACCGAAGGACGGCGGCTCGCGCAGTGCGAAGGCGGTTCGCTCTATCTGATCGACCACGAGAATGCGACACCCGCGCTCAATTTCAAGCTCGTGCAGAACGATGCGGTCGACGTCACGTTCGAAGAGCGTCGACTGCACATCACGGCTACGTCTCTCGCGGGCTACGTCGCCCTCACGGGGGAGGAACTCAACATTCCCGATGCCTACGCGATCGATGCTGACCGACCGTACCGGTTCAATGCCGACTTCGACAGAAGTACGGGCTATCGCTCACGTTCGATACTCGTTCTTCCGATGCGCGATCACCGGGCGGTAGTTGTGGGCGTGCTGCAGTTCATCAACCGACGCATCGACGGCGAGGTCGTCGCGTTCGATGATGAAACGACGGAAGTGTTGCGAGCGGTGGGTAGTCAGGCGGCCATTGCGATCCAGAAGAATCGGCTCATCAGCGACATTCGCACGCTCTTCGAACAGTTCGTTCAGGCGTCGGTCAAGGCCATCGAACGTCGTGACCCCACGACCAGCGGCCACTCGTTCAGGGTAGCGCAGACGACGGTATCGCTGTTCGCCGCTCTGCCGCGCTCCGGGATCGCTCGATTCAAGGGCCTCGAGCTGTCCGAAGAAAACCTCACCGAAGTCCGGTATGCGGCTCTGCTGCACGACTTCGGCAAAGTCGGCGTGCGCGAAGCCGTGCTGGTGAAATCGCACAAGCTGCCGGCGGAGCGCCTGGAAATCCTAAACTATCGCTTCGAGCTGGAAAAAGAGCGGTTGCGATCGCAGGCCCTCCGCCAGGAGATCGAATTGTTGCATCACGGCGCTGCCGATTACGTCGAAGCGAAGCGGCAGATCCGAGCCGCGCTGGCGCAACAGGAGGCCCGATTGGATCGCTTTTTCTCGGCCCTGGTCGAGGCAAACGATCCGCAGGTGACCCCAAGAGCGACTGCATCCCTGCGCGTACTGGACGAGATAGGCGCCTTGCCATTCAAGGAACTGGATGGTCGCGACGGGCGCATCGTTACGCAGGCCGACCTGCAGGCGCTATCGGTCGCTCGTGGCAGTCTGACGGCTGCGGAGCGTGCGGAAATCCAGCAGCACGTTGCGTACACGCGCGACTTTCTCGCAGTACTGCCGTGGCCGCCCGAACTCGCGCGCGTACCGCTGATCGCCGCCGCGCACCATGAAAAGCTCGACGGCTCCGGCTATCCCTTGGGGCTCGTAGGGGAGGAGATTCCGCTCGCCAGTCGCGTCATGACGGTGTGTGACATATACGATGCGCTCACCGCGATGGACAGGCCTTACAAACCTGCCTTGCCGCACGATCGCGCGCTTGCGATTCTGGAAGAAGAAGTGCACGCAGGCATGCTCGACGCGGACATCGTGTCGGTGTTCATGGCCGCAGGGGCGTATCGCGCCACCGCATAGCCCGGTGCCCGCGTGCCGGAGCTATCGCCAATCCTGCAGGACGTCGACGACGACGCGTCTGCCCCGGTGATCGACCACCACACCAGTTTCCGTCACTTCGACGAGGCGAATGTCGGGTGCGATCAGGTCGCCGACCACCCGACGGCGGCCATTGATCGTCACCGCGCTCAGGCTGGGATCGTCGGAGTAGACGTGCGTGGAAATATCGAGGGACGGCAGGGTCGCTTCTGCTGCCTGGGTGGGCGGTGCGTCGAGGGGCCGCGATGCCACTTCGGGCGTTGGTGGCTGTGGTGGTGACTGAGTCGTTGCGGGTGGCGGTTGCGGGGCTGGCACAGCCTTCGCCACAGGTTCGGCGGGCGCGCTCGATGCGGCTGTATCGGTTTGGCTGAGTCCGGGTGTCCATCCGCTCAGCCAGAGGAACAGCAGGACCGTGTTGACGAGCAGCACGCCCACGAGTGCAACGGTGATCCCCACTCGCGACCGTGGCGGGCTGGCCGTGATCGTGGCCAGGCTCGGCGCGCTTTCGCGATTGCGTTCGGCTTCCGATTTCCGCAGTGCATCCAGTATGTAGGACATCAGCCGCCCCTCAGACGCGGGGCGTCTTCCGCGATGGCGGAACTCAAGGCGATCCACGTGGCGGGACCGGCGATCCCGTCGGGTATCAAGCCCGATTCGCGTTGAAAGCGGATCACGGCGTCGTGCAGTTGCGCATCGAACAGGTCGCGGGGCGCGTCGGTCTCGGCAATCGCGGTCGCGCGAGCCAGGTTGTCGCGCAGCCAGGCAACGGTTGCCGACCGATCCCCACGCTTCACGCTGCCCTGATAGTAGGGTGGCATACGCCAGAGCACGACGAAGTTTCCGTACCACCGCCCGGTCAATGTCTCGCGCGTGGTCGTGATTACGTCGTCGCCGACCGTCAGCGCAACCTCATCGCCTTTGATGGATGTCGCGGCCGCGTAGTAAGGCTCGGGTCGCTCATCCCACAGTTCGAGTACCGCGGGCCGGTCTGTGCGCACCAGTTCGTCCCAACCCCCGTTCTGCTTGAGGCACTGCAGTCCGGCCTTCGGCGCCTGATTGCACGGTATGTCGATGTCATCGATCGACTGACCCCACGCCTTGAAGAGGACGTCATAGGCGCTGCGCTGAGTCTGGTAAGCGGTCTGGTCGGGTGGCCGGACGAGTGCAACGGGCTCACGTGGGGCACGCTTCGCTGCCTCGATGGCAGCCGTCATCGGGGTGATGATAGTTGGCTCCTCGACGATGTCTGCCGGCTCCGCGGCCGGTACTGCCACCTCGGTGGGAGCGGACGACGCGATGACCGGGTCGACTGCAGTGGACGGTGGTGCAGGTTCCCGGCTCTTCGGTGCATCGGCGACCCGCTCCCCGGTCGCGCCCGGCTCGACGGGCGGCGTGGCCTCCGAGGAAGCACGCGGTGGTGCATCCGCAGGCGAAGGCGTTTGCGCGAGATAGGCCCATGCGCCACCCACGGCGGCTGCCATGAGACCGGCGGCAAGCCAGATTCTGGGCGCGTTGCGCCGCTGGCCTGACACTTCCCGGCCCGCGCGCCGGAGGATACCTGCAGACACGCGCTGCGTACCCTCTACATACGCGCCCAGCATCGCTCGGTCGCACAGTACGTTGATCAGGCGGGGAATACCCTTCGTTGCGGAGTAGGCGGCGCGGCATGCGCCGGCGGTGAACAGGTTCGCGTTGCCCCCGGCGAGAGATAGTCGATGCGCGATGTACGCGCGGGTCTCCTGCGGGTCGAGTGCTCCCAGGTGATATCGCGCGGTGATGCGTTGAGACAGCTGGCGCATTTCGCGGCGGTCCAGCAGCTCGGCCAGTTCCGGTTGTCCCAGCAGAATGATGCGCAGCAGTTTCTTCTCGTTGGTCTCCAGGTTCGTCAACAACCGAATCTGCTCGAGCACGGCAGGCGACAGGTTCTGCGCCTCGTCGATGATCATCACGGTGCTGCGCCCCATCGCGTGCGTGCGCAGCAGATGCTTGGTGAGACGATCGACGTAGTGTTTGACGGTGCGCGACTCGGCCGCCTGTTCGGCGATGCCCAACTCTTCACAGAGCGTTTCGAGCAGCTCCTGGGCAGTCAGGCGTGGGTTGAGAATGAACGCCACATCGAGATTCTCGGGAATACGGTCAACGAGGCTTCTGATCAGGGTCGTCTTTCCGGTACCGACTTCGCCGGTGACGAGCACAAAACCCCCATCGGTCTGCAGCCCATACATGAGGTGGGCGAGCGCTTCGCGGTGTCGTTCGCTCATGAACAGAAAGCCAGGGTCCGGCGCAATGGAGAAGGGCTTTCGTTTGAGGCGAAAATGATCTTCGTACATCAGCTTCGGCCCATCATTTCTTCGATCCGTTCGTCCTTGCGTCGCCAGACATCGTCGATCCACTCGCGAGTCTGTGCGACGCCGTCCGTCGCGTCGAAACTCGGCCTTTCCCGTTCCACGACGACGACCTTGACGCGGTCGACGCGGCCGCAGAGGAAGTCCATGAATGTGGGTATTCCATCGGGGTAGGCGATGGTGACATCGAGTACCCGGTGCAGTCGGTCACCGAGGCTCGCGAGCACGGCGTTGATGCCGCCGGTCTTGGGCGTCAGCAGGTTCTTGAACTGCGACTGCTGTGCGGCGTGCTTGGCGGGCGTGATTCGCGTTCCTTCGGCGAAGTTCAGCACGGTGGTTGGCCGTGACTTGAAGTTCTCACAAGCCCTGGCTACGGCCTCGGCGTCTTTCGATCTCAGTTCGGGACGCGCCTCGAGCGCTGCGCGGCTGAAGCGGTAAACGTATGGAAAATCGAGCAACCACATCGCGAAGCCGATCAGGGGCACCCACAACAGTTCGCGCTTGACGAAGAACTTCAGAGGTGGGATCCGGTTGAGGAAGATGTCCTGGAGCACGAGGATATCCGACCAACCCTGATGATTGGAGATCACCAAGTGCCATTGGTTGCGATCGACTGTTCCTTGCGTGTTCCAATCCACTTCGATTCGGGTGATCCGCAGGAACCGTATCATGACTCGATTCCCGCCCACCCAGAGATCGATGGCGCGGGTCATGAGACTCGCTAGAAACACGCGCGCTCCTTCATGCGGCAACAGGAACCGGGGTATGGCGAGCAGATATATCGGCACGCAACAGAATGCCGTGTTGATCACGATGAACGTGATGGCGAGAGTGCCCTTGACGAACGCCATGTATCGGAATGCTGCCGCGAGGGACAACGTCTTAACACAGGGCGTC
Source organism: Pseudomonadales bacterium (assembly GCA_041620035.1). Lineage (GTDB taxonomy): Bacteria > Pseudomonadota > Gammaproteobacteria > Pseudomonadales > Azotimanducaceae > SZUA-521. The sequence goes on along the minus strand of JBFKCZ010000048.1, from coordinate 2,657 downwards.
GTAACGATCCACTTGAGTCGCAGAGGGTGGTCACTATGGTTCTGAGGGCGTTCGTTCTGGCCGCTCTGGTGGGATGCGGTGGGTGTCAGACGCTGGCTTTCTATGGACAGGCGGTCAACGGCCAGTGGCAGCTCATGCGCGCGGGCGAAGACGTGTCGGCGCTGATTGCGTCACCGGCCACTGACGAGGGCCTGCGCGCGCGATTGCAGTACGTCGGCGAGATCTTGGGATTCGCACAGGAAACGCTGAGGCTCGAAGTCTCCGGCAGGTACACGCGATACGTTGCCCTCGACCGCGAATACGTACTCTGGAACGTATTCGCTGCCGAAGAGTTCTCCACCCGTGGCCATACCTGGTGCTACCCAATCGCGGGGTGCGCGGTCTATCGCGGCTTCTTCAGCCGCGAACGTGCGCAACGTGAGGCGACGCGGATGCTGCTGCGTCGATACGAAGTCGCGATCACCGGTGTACCGGCTTTCTCGACGCTGGGATGGTTCGACGATCCGTTGCTGTCGACGTTCCTGTTCTGGCCCGCCCATGACGTCGCCGCACTGCTGATCCATGAACTCACGCACGGCCGGGTGTTCGTGGGGGGCGATTCGAGCTTCAACGAGTCGTATGCCACGTTCGTCGAGGGTGAAGGCGTGCGTGCCTTGCTGGAATCGCGGCATGACGCGGCGGGTCTGGTGGCGTTCCGGGCCAAGCAGCGGGCCCAGGAACGCATGACGCGCTTCCTGCTGCGATGGCGCGACGAACTCACCACCTTGTACCGCCAGCCTTACCCGCCCATGGCGAAGCGTTTCCTCAAGGCGGAATTGCTGCAGGCGATGCGAGACTGTTACCTCGAGCATTCCGATGCGCTCGACGGCGGTGGTCGGCGCGCGTGGATTCTCGCCGGCCTGGACAATGCCGATCTCGTGCCGCTCGCGACTTACGCCGACCACGTCCCGGCTTTCACGGCGCTCTTTCGTACACACGAGCAGAGTTGGGGCGCATTCCATGCGGCCGTTGAACGCCTGGCGAAACTCGGTCGGACGGAACGTGAAGCGGAACTCGAGCGCTTATCCGATCAGCAGGTAGCACATGCCGCTGATGACCGTGATACCGATCAGGTTCAATGCGAAACCTTCGCGCACCATGTCGCGGACGGCGAACCGGCCGGTGCTGAACATGATGACATTCGGCGCCGTCGCGACGGGTAGCATGAACGCGCAGCTGGCGCTCATGGCGGCCGGCACCATCACGAGCAGCGGGTCGATGTTTGCACCCATCGCCATCGCGGCGAGAACCGGCATCAGGAGCGCTGTGGTGGCTGTGTTGGAGGTCGCTTCGGTCAGGAACGTCACCGCGAAGCAGATCACCAGCATGACCGCATAGACATGCCAGTTTGCGAGCGCTCCCAACGAATCGCCAATGGAGGCGGAAAGACCCGACGCCTCGAACGCGGCGGCGATGGTGATCCCACCACCGAACAGAATCAGCACGCCCCAGGGGATTCGCTCGGCAGTATCCCAGTCCAGCAGTCGGCCACCGTGGCCATTCGGGATCAAGAACATGGCGACGACGGCAACCAGGGCGACAATTGCATCGTTCGAGTAGGGCAGGTCCAGCCACTCGGTCCAACCGCCGAATGGTTCGCCGCGCGTAATCCACAGGACGGCGGTTACGGCGAAGACCGAAAGCGTACGCACCTCCTCTGTTCGCCACGCACCCACCGCGGGCAATTCGATCGCGCCCTCAGGGTCGAGCGACCGCGTCAGCCAGGCGGCGGCGAGCGGTAGGAACACGAGCACGACTGGCACGCCCCACATCGCCCACTCGAGAAACGAGATCTCGTGCCCCGTGGTGCTCTGATAGATGCTCATGAAGATCAGATTGGGTGGCGTACCGATCGGCGTGCCGATGCCACCGATGCTCGCCGCGTAGGCGATGCCGAGCAGCAGGGGTGTCGCCAGCCGCGGATTCTCGGCCCGCTCGATGATCGCTAGTGCTACGGGCAACAGCATGAGGGTCGTTGCGGTGTTGGAGATCCACATCGAAAGCACAGCTGATGCGGTCATGAAGCCGTAGACCAGCCTGCGGTTGTTGGCTCCCCCGAAGGCACGCACCATGGTGAGTGCGACGCGCCGGTGTGCGCCACTCTTGGCCATGGCTGTCGACAGCAGGAATCCGCCGAGCAAGAGCAATACCAGTGGATTGCCGTAGGACTCCGACACGACGGACTGTGGCAGCACGCCCGTGAGCGGGAACACCGCCAGCGGTAGCAGCGACGTCGCCGGAATCGGTATGGGTTCGAAGATCCACCACACGACACAAGTGATGGTGACCGCAACGGTTATCGCTGCAGATTCGGAGCCACCGGTCGCAAGGAACCAATAGGCAACGATGAGCCCCCCGAGAGGGCCGGCTGCGAGCGCGACAGCGCGTAGCGAAAGGGTCGATTGAGGCAGGACAACGAACGCCATGGCAATTCGATTCGAGAGTGCCTAGGCTCTCGGGTGAAATCAACGTCTCACGCGACAGGGCTCGAATGATCGAACCGATGAGCTTCTTGTTCTATGACCTGGAGACATCGGGGGTCGATACGCGCAGCCACCGCATCATGCAGTTTGCCTGCATGCGCACCAACGCCGACTTCGAGTTGGTGGAGGAGCCTG
>JBFKCZ010000047.1:0-10430 GCA_041620035.1 Pseudomonadales bacterium | reverse complement strand
GCCGCAGGCGCTGCCCAGGCCGATGACGTGAGTCATGCCGAGGCGGGCACCTTTGACTTGCCGCTTGCCGGCTTCGCCGCGCAGGTGGGTGGCCACTTCATAGATGTTAGCGATGCCGGTGGCGCCCAGCGGATGACCCTTCGAGAGCAGTCCGCCCGAGACGTTGACCGGAATCTTGCCACCCAGCGCAACCGCGCCGGTGTCGATCATCTTGCCCGCTTCGCCGTCTTTGCAGATACCGAGGTTCTCGTAATGCAGGATCTCGGCGGTCGCGAAGCAATCGTGCAGCTCGATGAGGTCGATGTCGTCGGGGCCGACGCCTGCCATCGCATAGGCCTGCTTCGCCGCGAGCCGGGTGCAGCTGTTCACATCCGGCATGACGAGATCGCGCTCCTGCCATGGGTCGGACGTCATCACCGAGGCGCGGACCTTGACCGCACGCTTCGACAGCCCGAGTTCCTTCATCTTCTTCTCGGAGACGAGCACTGCGGCCGCGGAGCCATCGACGTTCACGGAGCACATGAGCTTCGTGTTCGGGTACGCGATCATCTCGGCGCCCATCACCATCTCGAGCGGTGTTTCGATCTGATACATCGCCTTGGGATTCAAGGTGGAGTGATGGTGATTCTTCACGGACACCTTGGCGAAGTGCTCGAAGGTCGTACCGTACTTGCGCGAGTGCTCCATGCCGGCTTCGGCGAACACCGCGGGCATCGTGCCGGAGCCGAAGAGGCCTTCTTTGGAGATACCGCCGCTGCCGCCGCCGCCGAGGAGCCCTGCGCTCATCTTCTCGACACCCACGGCGAGCACGACGTCGTAGAGACCTGCCTTGATCGCGGTCCACGCTTCGCGGAACGCAGTCGCGCCGGTCGCGCAGGCGTTCGCCACGTTGACCACGGGAATACCGGTCTGACCGATCTGCTGCAGGATGCGTTGGCCCACCATGCCGCTCGCCTGGTAGAGGTTGCCGCAATACAGCGCCTGCATGTCCTGGATCTTGAGTCCACAGTCGTCCAATGCGCCGAGGGCCGCTTTGGCACCAAGCACGTCCACAGCCGGGCCGGTGCCCGCCTTCTGGAACTTGGTCATGTCCACACCAACTAGATAAACGTCACTCATGGTTCGCCTCCCTAAGCGCTCCGAGGTTGAAAGAAATAGGCCATATACGAGTTGCCTTCGCGATCCTTGCGACCGGCATCCTTGAAGATCACTTCGATCGGCATGTCGAACTTGAGTTTGGCCGGATCAGGTTCGATGTTGATCAGGTTGCCCTTGACCGTGCCACCGCCCTCGAGGTCGACGATCGCCGAAATGTAGGGCACTTCGACGCCCGGGAACGAGCGATGCACGATGGAGTAGGCATAGAGCTTGCCCTTCTTGGACAGTTTCTGCGCACCGAGAGCGTCGCGCGCGCCGCACTTCGAGCAGACCGCGCGTTCACCCAGAAACACGGCGTCACAGCTCTTGCACTTGTAGCCTTCGAGGTACGGCTCGCCGCCCTCGGGCATCTTCAGAAAATCGACCGCTGGTAGCGGCTTTGCACTGGCCATGGAAAAGGTTCCCCCGTCGTTTGGATCTAATTCACCGAGATTAATGATGCCGCGCCCGAAAGGCCAGCGACCCGACGAGTGTACTCCACTCCAGGACACTATCCCCGGAGACGGAAACTGTCCCCGGAGACGGAGACTGTCCCCGGAGCTAGGTGCCGAAATCGACGGCCACGAAGGTAGCCCAAGCTCCGGGGACAGTTTCCGTCTCCGGGGATAGTCTCCGTGCTAGTCCTTGACCTTGAGCCGCTGGTGCATGATCGGGCTCGTGGTCGTGTACTGCAGATGCACCTTTTTATCGGGTTCGATGCGGGCCTTGATCGCGAACGCGGCCAGGGCGGCTTCGTGGAAGCCCGACAGGATCAGCTTTTTCTTGCCGGGGTAGGTGGCGATGTCGCCCACCGCGTAGATGCCGGGGATGTTGGTCTCGAACTTCTCCGTGTCGGTGGGGATCTGGTTCTTTTCCAGGTTCAGCCCCCAGTCGGCGATCGGCCCGAGCTTCGGCGACAGGCCGAAGAAGACCAGCAGATGGTCGAGGGGCAGGGGGGCCACCTTCTCGTCCGGGTCACGGACGTCGATGCTCGAGAGCACACCGTCGGATGCGTTGAAGCCGACCACGTTTCCGACCCGGAACGTCATCTTTCCGGCGGCGATCAGCGCTTCCATCTTGGCCACGGAGGCAGGTGCGGCACGGAACTTCTCGCTGCGATGGATCAGGGTCAGCGACTTGGCCTTTTCCGCGAGCTCGAGGGCCCAGTCGAGTGCGGAGTCACCGCCACCGAGCACCACGATGTCTTTGCCATGGTGCTGGCTCGGGTCCTTCACGCGATAGAAGATCTGTCGGTCGAGAAATGCATCGACGCCGTCGACGCGCAGCGGCATCGGCTGAAAGGATCCGACACCGCCGGCGATGATGACCGCCTTCGCCGCAAAGGTGGTGCCCGCGCTGGTTGCGACGTAAAAGTTGCCGTCTTCCGTTTTCTGCACCTCGGTCACCTGCTGATCGAGGTGGAAGCCCGCGCCGAACGGTTCCACCTGCTTCAACAGCCGGTCCACGAGGTCCTGCGCATCGCACATCGGGATCGCGGGGATGTCGTAGATCGGCTTGTCCGGATACAGCTCCGTGCACTGACCGCCAGGCTTTGGAAGCGCATCGACGATCTCGGCCTTGAGGCCCAAGAGACCCAGCTCGAATATCTGGAAGATGCCGCAGGGGCCGGCTCCGACGATGACCGCGTCTGTCGCGATGGTCATGTAGGGATTCTCCTTGCTAACGAATGACGTGTCTGGCCTGGAGCAGTTCGATGATGCGTCGCGCGCAGGTATCGACATCGAGCGCGGCCGTATCGAGGACGAGATCGGGATCCTGGGGTCGGTCGAACTCGCTCGTGACCCCGGGAAAGCTCGGCAGTTCGCCCCGCTCCGCCGCGGCGTAGAGTCCTTCGCTGTCGCGTGACTTCAGCACCTCGAGCGGCGCATCCAGAAACACCTCGATGAACCGATCTGCGCCGATCACTTCCCGTGCTCGCTCGCGAATGGTCTCGAGCGGGACGACGAACGCCGTGAGACAGATGAGCCCCGCGTCGTTGACGATGCGCGCGGTCTCGGCGGCGCGACGGACGTTCTCCGAACGGTCGGTGGCTGAAAAGCTGAGGTCACGACTCATGCCGAGGCGGAAGTTCTGACCGTCGAGCACGGTGGCGAGCCGGCCGGAATCGAACAGCATTCGTTCCACGGCGTTGGCAATTGCGGTCTTGCCCGACTTCGACAACCCAGTGAGCAGTACGGTGACGGGCTTCTGGCCCAGGCGTTCGACGCGTTCCGCTGCCGTCACGGGACTGGTCGATTGACGCAGTACGCCATGCGGGATCTCGTCCCAGTGATCGCGTCCGGTAGTGCCGGAAACTGGGCAGATCATGCCGGCGGCGACGGTTGCGTTGCTGATGCGGTCGATCAGGATGAACGCGCCCGTTTCGCGATTCTCCGGGTAGGGATCGAAGGGAATCGGTTCGGAAAGCGTGACTTCGCAGCGCCCGATTTCGTTCAGCGCGAGCGTGGGGCTCGTCGTGCGCTCGAGCGTGTTGACGTCGGTCTTGAAGCGAATACCGCTGATTCTGCCGAACACACGGCGCGTGCCGTGTTTCACGATGTACTGCTTGCCTGGCACGAGGGCCTCTTCGTTCAGCCAAACCAGCTGTGCATCGAAGCGGTCTTCGATCAGGGGAATCGAGTCGGGCTTCACCAGCATGTCGCCGCGGCTGATGTCGATCTCGTTCTTCAACGTGATGGTCACGGCGAGCGGTGGGTAGGCTTCCGGCAGATCGCCGTCCATCGTGACGATGCGCTCGACCGTAGAGCGCTTGCCGGATGGCAGCACGATCACCGGATCGCCCGGCTTCAGGGTACCGCTTTCCACCGTGCCGGCGTAGCCGCGGAACTTCGAGTCCGGGCGGCTGACCCGCTGAACGGGAAAGCGGAAGCAGGTGAAGTTCCGGTCGGAGGCGATGTGAATGTTCTCGAGCAGATACATGAGCGTGGCGCCCTGATACCAGGGCATCGACGCGGACTTTTCGACGACGTTGTCACCCCTGAGCGCCGACAGGGGAATGAAGTGCAGATCCTCGATGGCGAGGTTCGTCGTGAACGCGTGGTACTCGTCGCGGATGCGGTCGAACACGGCTTCGCTGAAGTCGACCAGATCCATCTTGTTGACGGCGACGATCACGTGGCGGATGCCGAGCAGCGCGGCAATGAAGGTGTGCCGGCGCGTTTGCGTCAACACACCACGCCGTGCATCGATCAGAATCACGGCGACATCGCAGCCCGAGGCTCCGGTCGCCATGTTGCGGGTGTACTGCTCGTGCCCGGGCGTGTCGGCGATGATGAATTTGCGCTTCGCGGTGGAGAAGTAACGGTAGGCGACGTCGATCGTGATGCCCTGTTCCCGCTCGGCCTGCAGACCATCCACGAGCAGTGCGAGGTCGTACTCGCCGGCGTCGGCGGTCGCGCCCGACTTGATGGACGCCAACTGATCTTCGTAGATCATCTTCGTGTCGTGCAGCAGACGACCGATCAGCGTGCTCTTGCCATCGTCGACGCTGCCGCACGTGAGGAAGCGGAGAATCTCCTTGCGCTCGTGTTGCTCGAGGTAGGCGTGGATGTCGGTTGCGATGAGGTCGGACTGATGCGACATCAGAAGTAGCCTTCCTTCTTCTTCTGTTCCATCGAACCGACGGCGTCGTGATCGATCACCCGGCCCTGCCGCTCGGAATATTTGGTGAGCAGCATTTCCTGGATGATCTCCGGCAAGGTCGTGGCAGTGGACTCGATGGCGCCCGACAGCGGATAGCAACCGAGAGTGCGGAATCGCACCATGCGCATCTGCGGCTTTTCGCCTTCGTTGAGCGGCATGCGGTCGTCGTCGACCATGATCAGCGCACCGTCGCGCTCGACGACGGGCCGCATGGCGGCGAAGTAGAGCGGCACGATCTCGATGTTCTCGAGATAGATGTATTGCCAGACGTCCAGCTCAGTCCAGTTCGAGAGCGGAAAGACGCGCACCTCTTCGCCGCGGTTGACGTTGCCGTTGTAGAGCCGCCACAGCTCGGGACGCTGGTTCTTCGGATCCCAGCGATGGTTCTTGTCGCGCACGGAGTAGACACGTTCCTTCGCGCGGGACTTCTCCTCGTCGCGGCGTGCACCGCCAAATGCCGCGTCGAACTTGTACTTGTCCAGGGCCTGCAGCAGGGCCTGGGTTTTCATGATGTCGGTATGCTTCTTGGATCCGTAGGTGAACGGGTTGACGTTGTTCTTCACCCCTTCCTGATTGATGTGCACGATGAGTTCGATGCCATCTTCCTGCGCAACCCGGTTGCGGAAGGCGATCATGTCGCGGAACTTCCAAGTGGTGTCGATGTGCATGAGCGGGAAAGGGATCGGTCCCGGATAGAAGGCCTTGCGCGCGAGCCGCAACAACACCGAGGAGTCCTTGCCGATCGAGTACAGCATGACGGGTCGTTCGAACTCGGCTGCCACTTCTCGAAGGATATGGATGCTCTCGGCTTCGAGTTGCTTCAAATGGGTGAGCTGATAGGAAGCCATGGAGAGGTGGGGTACAGGCAATTGAACGGGCGCGTATTCTAAGGCCTGGATGATCGCTTTCGAAGCCGATCTACAAACGCATTGGTTATATCGATGTAAGGGGATTCCGAGTCCCGCCCAACGCGACCACTCGGGCGACTGCGGTTGACGCTGTCCGCGTCCGCGCGTTACAAGGCCGAAGAAACCAAAGGGGAGCGGGGATGAAATCGGTACGCGTGGGCGACTACATGGCAACGCAGCTGGTGACCTTCAAAGCGACGGACACCGTGTTCGATGCGATGCACGTCTTCCTGAGCCGCAAGATCTCGGGTGCCCCGGTCGTGGACGAGCAGGGTGCCCTCATCGGCATTCTCTCGGAGACCGACCTCATGGAGGTCGTGATCCAGGACAGCTACTACAACGAGTCCGGCGGCATCGTCGGCGACTTCATGAAACAGCCCGTCGATACGGTTTCGGCGGACGAAGACATCTACAACCTCGCCCAGCGGTTTCGCGATGAACACCGCCGCCGGTTTCCCGTTCTGCGCGATGGCCGCCTCGTGGGTCAGATCAGTCGGCGCGACGTGTTGCGCGCGGCGATCGACATGGTGGAGCGGAAAAAGAAGCGCTGACCGCTCAGGGGCCGTCCAAAGCGGCCTTCAACAGTTCGTTGAGCGCCTGAGGGTTCGCCTTCCCCTGGGTCGCCTTCATGAGTTGACCCACGAAGAAACCGAACACCTTGGTCTTGCCGGCCCGGTACTGGGCGACTTGTGCGGGGTTTTCTGCGATCACCTGGGCAATCAGGGGTGAGAGCGCATCGGCGTCGGACACCTGCACGAGCCCTTGGGCTTCGATCAGCGCATCGACCGTGGCGTTGCCGTCGTTCCACAGCGCATCGAACAGCGATTTGGCGATCTTGCCGGAAATGGTGCCGTCCTTGATGCGCGTGATGAGCGCGCCGAGGGCTTCCGGCGACAGCGGGCTGTCGGATGCCTGACGACCGTCCCGGTTGAGCGCCGCGGACCACTCACCCATCACCCAGTTGGCGGCGAGTTTCGCATCGTCGCAGGCTTGCGCCGTGGCCTCGAAGAAGCGCGCGATATCGGGGTCGGCGGTGAGCCAGGCGGCATCGACGGACGAGAGGTTGAAGGCATTCTCGTAGCGGGCGCGCTTCGCCTGGGGCAACTCGGGTAGTGACTGCCGTATGGCATCGATGTAGGCGTCGTCGAGTACCACGGGGAGGAGATCGGGTTCCGGAAAGTAGCGGTAGTCGTCCGAGAGCTCCTTGGTGCGCATGGAGCGTGTTTCGTCCCGGTCGGGATCGTACAGACGTGTTTCGCGAACGATGGTGCCGCCGCCTTCGATGACCTCGATCTGACGAGCCACCTCATGCTCGATGGCGCGCGCGACGAAGCGGAAGGAATTGATGTTCTTGATCTCCGTGCGCACGCCCAGCGGGTCGCTCGGATCGCGGCGCACGGAGACGTTCGCATCGCAGCGCATCGAACCCTGGCTCAAGTCACCGTCGCAGATGCCGAGGTAGCGGACGAGTGCGTGCATGTGGCGGAAGTAAGCGGCCGCCTCTGCGGCGCTGCGCAATTCGGGCTCCGACACGATCTCGAGAAGGGGCATTCCGGCACGATTGAGGTCGATGCCGGTCATGCCCGCGAAGTCTTCGTGCAGCGATTTCCCTGCGTCTTCTTCGAGGTGCGCGCGCGTGATCCCGATGCGTTTCACGCGGCCGTCGTCGAGGCGCAGGTCGATGTGGCCACGGCCGACGATGGGACGCGCGAACTGACTGATCTGATAACCCTTGGGCAGATCGGGATAGAAGTAGTTCTTGCGATCGAACACCGACTCCCGCGGCACTTCCGCGCCGATCGCCAGTGCGAATGTGACCGCCATCCGTACGGCTTCGGCATTGAGCACGGGCAGAACGCCGGGCATCGCGAGGTCGATGGCGCAGGCTTGTGTGTTGGGCGGCGCGCCGAACGCGGTACTCGCGCCGGAGAAGATCTTCGATCGCGTAGCGAGCTGCACGTGGATCTCGAGGCCGATGACGGTTTCCCAACTCATCGTGTGTCGGCCGTCGGGTGTCGCAGATGCCAGTCGGTCATTTCCTGATAGGCGGTTCCGGCGCTGAACAGGGTGGCTTCACCGAAATGAGGCGCCATGAGCTGCATGCCGACGGGCAGGCCCTCGACGAACCCGCACGGCAGCGACATGGCGGGAATGCCGGCGAGGCTCGCACCGACGGTGAAGACGTCCTGCTGGTACATCTCGATCGGATCGCTCACGGCGCCGAGCGCGAATGCGGTGCCTGGACACGTCGGCGCCATCAGCAGGTCGACGTCGCGAAACACATGCATGAAGTCGTCGCGAATGAGTCGCCGAACGCGCTGCGCCTTCAGATAGTAGGCATCGAAATAGCCGACCGAGAGCGTATAGGTGCCGGTGAGGATGCGCCGCTGCACTTCGAGGCCGAAGCCTTCGCTGCGGCTGCGCCGGTACAGATCGTTCAAGTCGGTAGCATCGACGCAGCGATGGCCGTAGCGCACGCCGTCGAAGCGCGAGAGATTGGTGGAAGCCTCGGCCGAGGCGATGACGTAGTAGGTTGGAATCGCGGCCGCCGTGTGCGGCAGCGCTACGTCGACAACCGTGGCACCGGCGCGCTCGAGCGCTCGTCGTGCATCGTCGATCCGCGCCGCGATGGGAGCGGAGGTGAGCGCGGCATGGTATTCGCGCGGCAGGCCGATCCGCAGCGCGCTCAGCGGCCGCCGTTCGACCGGTTCCAGCGGGCGGTCGGCGCTGGTGGAGTCGCGTGGGTCGAACCCTGCCATGACATTGAAGAGCTGCTCGGCGTCTGCGACCGAGCGTGCCATGGGGCCACCCTGATCGAGGCTCGACGCGAAGGCGACCATCCCCCAGCGCGACACTCGGCCATAGGTCGGCTTGAGCCCGCAGATGCCGGTGAATGCCGCGGGCTGTCGTATGGAACCGCCAGTGTCGGTGCCCGTCGCAGCGCATACGAGTCCCGCCGCGACCGCCGCGGCAGAACCACCGGATGATCCGCCCGGTACACGACGGAGGTCGTAAGGGTTGCGCGCTGGTCCGTAGAAGCTCGTTTCGTTGGAAGAGCCCATGGCGAACTCGTCCATATTGGTCTTGCCGACGAGCACGGCACCCGCGGCATCGAATCGCTCGACGACGCCCGCGTCATAGGGGGCGACGAACGAATCGAGCATTCGCGAACCACAGGAAGTGCGTACGCCAGCCGTGCAGAAGATGTCCTTGTGCGCAATAGGGATGCCCGTCACCGCGGTTGCAGTGCCGCGAGCGCGCATTGCATCCGCGGCCGCTGCCTGTGCCAGTGCGCGATCGTCGGGTATCACGGTGATGAACGCATTGAGATCGGCTGCGGCCCGGATGCGACGAAGTGCATCCTGCGTCAGCTCGACGCTGGAGACCGACCCATCGTCCAGGGCGGCGGACACTTCCGCTAACGATCGAAAGTTGCTCATTCGACGACGCGGGGTACCAGGTAGAGGCCATCGCGGGTCAGCGGAGCGATGCGCTGAAACGGCTCGGGATCCACCGCTTCCGTGACAGCATCGGCGCGCAGACGTGCGGTTGCGTCCAACGGGTGTGCCAGCGGCTCGATGCCGTCGGTTGCAACTTCGGAGATGGCGTCGATCATCTCGATCATTCGATTCAGATCGGCGCGCGCGCGTGTTCGCTCGGCAGGGTCGAGGCCGAGTTGCGCAAGCACGCAAAGCTTGTCGATGTCTTGCTCGCGGATGCCCATGGTCGGACGTTCGGGAAAACGGCACCGTAGCACAAATGTTCCTTGCTCTGAATGCCTGCCATTGCTAGAGTCCCGCGCGTTTTCCGCTGCTTGCGCACACCTTTTAAGTAAATGTTCAAGAACATCCGTGGGCTGTTTTCACGCGATCTCTCTATCGATCTGGGGACAGCCAACACGCTCATCTATGTGCGCGATCAGGGCATCGTCCTGAACGAACCCTCGGTGGTGGCAATTCGCCATCACAACAATCAGAAGACCGTTGCCGCGGTTGGCCTCGACGCGAAACGCATGCTGGGCCGGACACCGGGCAACATCACCGCGATCCGGCCGCTCAAAGACGGTGTGATCGCCGACTTCCTCATCACCGAGAAGATGCTCAAGTACTTCATTGCCAAGGTGCACGAGAACTCGTTCATCCGCCCGAGTCCGCGTGTGCTGGTGTGCGTCCCGTGCAAATCCACCGAGGTGGAGCGGCGCGCGATTCGGGAGTCGGCACTCTCCGCCGGCGCGCGCGACGTGCGCCTCATCGAAGAGCCCATGGCCGCGGCCATCGGCGCTGGTCTGCGTGTGGAAGAAGCACGCGGCACGATGGTGGTGGACATCGGTGGCGGCACCACCGAAATCGCCGTGATCTCCCTCAATGGGGTCGTCTACTCCGATACGGTACGGGTCGGCGGCGACCGTTTCGACGAAGCGATCGTGGCGTATGTACGTCGCACGCAGGGCAGCCTGATCGGCGAGGCCACGGCCGAGCGCATCAAACACGAGATCGGCGCGGCCTATCCGCAGAAGGACATCCGCGAAATCGACGTGCGCGGGCGCAATCTGGCGGAAGGCGTACCCCGCAGCTTCACGCTCAACAGCAACGAAATCCTGGAAGCATTGCAGGAACCGCTGGCAATGATCGTTCAGGCCGTCAAGAGCGCACTCGAGCAGACGCCGCCGGAACTCGCCTCCGACATCGCCGAAACCGGCATGGTACTGACGGGCGGTGGGGC
>JBFKCZ010000046.1:0-10572 GCA_041620035.1 Pseudomonadales bacterium | reverse complement strand
CTTCAGCCATTCATCGCCGGTTCGATGTCGGCAATCGTCTTCGGCGCCGCCGCGGTGAGCACTTCGTTGCCCGCCTTCGCGATGGCGACATCGTCTTCGATGCGAATACCCATGCCGCGAAAGGCCTTCGGTACGCTCTCGTCATCGGGCAGATAGATGCCCGGTTCCACCGTCATCACCATGCCGGGCTCCAGCGTGCGCCACGCATCGTCCACCTTGTAGTCGCCGACATCATGAACGTCGAGCCCGAGCCAATGCGACGTCTTATGCACACAGAACTTGCGATAGGCCTCCGTCTCGATGATTTCGCCGGGTTCGCCCTCGAGCACACCGAGATCGATCAGTCCATCGACCATGGTCGCCACCGCCGTGCGGTGGGGCGCATCGAAGGGTGCGCCGGGCTGTGCTGCGGCGATCGCGGCGAGTTGCGCCTCGAGCACGACCTCGTACACCGCGCGCTGTGTCGCCGTGAATTTGCCGTTGATCGGGAAAGTTCGTGTGACGTCCGATGCATAGAGTTCGAACTCGCAGCCCGCGTCGATCAACACCATCTCACCATCGCGCAAGGGCGCATCGTTGCGAACGTAGTGCATGACGCACGCGTTGCGGCCGGCGCCGACGATGCAGGGGTAGGCGGGGAATCGTGCTCCGCTGCGCATGAATTCGTAGATGAGTTCGGCTTCGAGGTGCGCTTCCGTCAACCCGGGCCGCGATGCGCGCATCGCGCGCAGGTGCGCCGCGGTGGTGATCTCGGCGGCGCGACGCATCAATTTCAGTTCCGCCGATGACTTGTAGAGACGCAGATCGTGCAGCAGGTGCGCAAGCACGATGAACTCGCCGGGCGGTTTCGCACCATGCACCTGCTTCGACTGAATGTTCTTCACCCAGCCCATGAGTTGCCGATCGAACTCGGGGTGATCGCCGAGATTCGTGTAAATGCGTTCGCGCCCTTCCAGGAGGCCCGGCAGGATGTCGCCCAGGTCGCCGACCGGGAACGCATCGTCCACCCCCAGCACCTGTGCTGCACGCTCGGGTCCGAGCCGCTCGCCGTTCCATCGCTCGAAATCCGGGTCGCGATCGTGACAGAAGAGCACGACCTGGCCGTGCGACCGGCCCGGCGCGAGCACGAGCACCGCGTCGGGTTCGGGCAACCCCGTCAGGTAGTGGAAGTCGCTGTTCTGGCGGAACAGATGTTCGGTGTCGCGATTGCGCAGTTGCATGCGCGCGGCGGGCACGATCGCGATCGAATTCGGCGCCATCAGGCTCATCAGTCGGTCGCGCCGTTTCCTGAATTCAGTCACCGCCATCGAAAGGCTCTCCCTGGACCGCGTCGTGGATGACCAGCACCGCGATCTTGACGTGTTCGGCCACCTGTTCGAGATCCGCTTCCAGGTCGTCGTCCACCGCCGCCTCCGTGTCGATCTCGGCGATGGCCACGACATCCTCGAACGCCTCTTCCGCGGCCTCGTCGAGATCCGGCGTCGACAGCTCGAATCCAGCAACGAAGCCCTGGCACCAGCGCGCGAGCGAGTCGACGCGCAATTCGATGCTGGCGTCGTCACCGGCTATCACGGGCGCGAACGAGAAGTCGTCCGCGGCCAGCGACTCGCGGCACGACTGTACATACTCGGAGACTTCCTCGGCGAACGGGTCGAGATCGATTCGCAGCAGTCGCGCCAGGTCGCGCATGGCAAGGCCATGCGCCAGATCCGGACTTCCGGACACCAACCCGCACACGGCACCGTGGAGGTCGGTCGCATCGACCCTGGCCGCGAGCGCAGCAGAGATCTCGTGATCGGGCATGGACCGGTTCGTCCGCATCGAGGTCGGCGGCATCCTATCACTGCTGATTCGCGGCGCGTTGACCCGCATATGGGCGGTCTCTATAGTCGGGCCGATTCGCCTTGATCGACGTATGCCCACCACCGACCTAGACACATTGGAACGCAAGGTGACGGAGCTCATCGAGCTCTGCCAACTGCTCGCGCGCGAGAATCGGGCACTGCGCAATCAGCAAGGCAACTGGTCTGCCGAACGCGCCAAGCTCATAGAGAAGAACGAACTGGCGAAGAGCAAGGTGGAGTCGATGATCACGCGCCTGAAGTCTCTGGAGCACGACTCATGAGCCGTTCCGCAACCACCGTGAGCGTTCGCATCCTGGACAAGGAGTATCAGGTCGCGTGCAGCCCCGACGAGATCGACGAGCTCACCGCGTCGGCGCGCCACTTCGACACCCAGATGCGCATCATTCGCGAGTCCGGCAAGGTGCTCGGGCTCGATCGCATGGCGGTGATGGCCGGCCTCAACATCGCGCACGAGTATCTGAAGTTGCGCAACGAGCGCGACCAGGCAACGAAGGAAGCGACTCGCAAGCTGACGGATCTTGTGGGGCGCGTTGCCCACGCCCTGACGGACGCGAAACAACTGAGCCTGTGACTGGGCGGCGCACAGGCGCAAAGTGTTCACAAATAACCCCGTCGGACTGTGATTGCAACCCGGTTCGGTGGCTGCAATGGCGCTATACTGCGTTTGTCTCCTGGGGTGTGCGCCAGTCGGAGTTGTCCTTGAGCCGTTATTGTAACTTTGGAGACTTCGGACCGGTGGCTGTGTGCAAATCCGCTATAGGCGGGGAGCCTTTGCCTTCGGCTGGGTCGCCGCCTTGAACCGACACGGTTCAGGGCTATCCGGACAGCGGCACTCCCGGGAGATATCTCTGCTTGGCTGAATCCACCGGCCGCGCGGGGTTGCGCCAATCGCTTCGCCGCACGCGCCGCGAGCTCAGCGCCAGGCAGCAGCAACAGCATGCACAGGCGGTGGCACGGCGCCTGCTCACCACTCGTCTCCCGCTCTTCGTGCGACGTATCGCACTCTACGCTCCCAACGATGGCGAACTCGACCCAAGCCCTCTGATCGATGCATTCATCGACCGCGGCCGCATGGTCGCGTTGCCCGTCGTGCTGCCGGCGGGACTGCTCGATTTCTACCGCTACACACCCGCAACGCGCCTCGTGCGCAACCGCTTCCACATCATCGAGCCCGACACGCGTACTGCGCGCCACGTGGATCGCCGCACGCTGGACGCTGTGTGTCTGCCCCTCGTGGGGTTCGATGCGCGCGGCAACCGGCTCGGCATGGGCGCCGGCTACTACGATGCGACGTTCGCCGATCCGAGCGACCGGCCCGTCATGATCGGATTGGCGCACGCCCTTCAGCGCGTGGACAGCATCGTGCCTCGCTCCTGGGACGTGCCGCTGGACGCCGTGGTGACGGAATCCGAACTGATCGTCTGTTCGATGCGGGGTGAGCGTATCCTGCGCTGATCGAGTTCCTAACGAGCATCGAAACATGGCAGTGAGAAGAATCATCCGCATGGGCCATCCCACGCTGCGCCAGGTGGCCCGGCCCCTGACCGACTCCGAAATCACGAGCGATGCCATCCGCCACCTCGTGGGCGACATGGTGGAAACACTGCACGACTACGGCGGCATCGGGCTTGCCGCACCCCAGATCGACGAATCGATTCGCCTCGCGATCATCGAGATCACCGGGGGGCCCACCCGCTACGGCGACATCGCCGCGATGCCACTCACGGTGTTCGCCAACCCGGTCATCGAAGTCGTCGACCCGAAGCGCGCGGGATACTGGGAGGCCTGCTTATCCGTGCCCGGTTTGCGTGGATTCGTCGAACGCCCGCAGCACATTCGCGTGACGTATCAGGACCTGTCGGCGAAGCGGCACACCCTCGAACTCGAAGGGTTTCTCGCCACCGTCTTCCAGCACGAGTTCGACCACCTCGACGGTCGGCTCTATGTGGATCTGATCGCCGACAAGAGTCTGTTCGCGTTCGAAGAGGAGTATCTGCGGCATCTCACCGACGGCTGACGTCGGCGACCGCATCCGCGATGCGCGCAACGAGGTTTCGTGCGCGATCTCGATCGTCGAGGAGCGCCTGATTCAGTTCGATCTCGACGCCGATGTATTGCCGTGCGCTCCACCGGCGGCGCAGGGCCGTGGTGAGGCCATCGGCGGCGCCACGATAGGGATAGTTGAAGCGCACGCGCAGCTCCGGTGCGAACTCGCGAATGCAGCGTCCAAGGGCGTGGCTGAACGCACGCTCGGGCCGTCTGCCGGGATCGTAGAGCAACCCGACGTCCGCGTTGCGTCGAACTCCGCCAAGCACCGGCGTGAACGAATGTGCCGCGAGATGCACCACCCGACCTCGCGCGCGACGACCGCGTTCGACGGCGGCCTCGACCCGTCGGCGATGGGGGCGGTAGTAGTCGCGCAGCAGGCGCTGCCGTTCCCCGTTCGACAGGTGCTGCGTAAACCGCGAATAGAGCCCGCGGTGATGTTCCGAGCGATTCGTGTCGATGAGCAGCCGGGTGAAGGGATACACGATCGCCTCGACGCCGAGGCGTTTTGCCAAGGCGCGGGCGAGGGCCTGCGCGCCCGGATCGTAGCCGTGATGCGAGGCCAGGACCTCCCCGGCATCGGCGAACAGCGCTCGATATCGCGCGGGTACGCGATTGCCGGCGTGTTCACACGTGACGACGACAGCGGCGCCGTCACGCCCCACGAAACGTCGTTCCGCTCGCCAGACAATCGCAGAGCCTTGCGTAGGCCTGCTTGAGCGACTCCTTCGTGACCTCACCCACAGCCGCCCGCAGACGCGTGGCCAGCGTGCCTTCCGCGATGACGTCATCGATGCACGCGCGATGCGCATCGATCGCCGAGGTCTCCGCAAGCCGCTTCCAGAGATCGCCTGCCCGCAAGCGCCGATCGTCGATGCCGAACAGCGCGAGGTACTCCCGCTCGTCGACCATCGCCGCCTCACCGTCGAGAATGCAGCGCTTGAGCAACGCAGCGAGCGTGGCGGTGTCGATCGCGTTCGCCGCCTCCGCCGCAGCCGCACCCCGGTCGAACAGCTCCTTCACGATCGTGGTGACGAGTGCGGCAATCGCGAGATCCGCGCCGGGATGTTCCTGGGTGTCCAGAAGTCGGATTTCGATCGCGTTGCGATCGAACCGCGCGATGGCGCCACGCGAGTTCAACCACTCGAACTGCAGCGTTCCTTCCGGGTCGAAGGGTGCGACCGCCGCGTACATCGGTTCGAAAATGACCTTCGCGTACTCCGCCTGCGAGCTCACCGGCTCCGGAATCACCTGCCCCGTGATCGACGGAATGCGTGCCTGGTTGCGCGCATAGGTATCGAGGCGTCCGTCCGCGAAACCGGTATCGGCGGCGTCGAGGAACGGCGAACTCGCCGCCAGCGCAGGAAGAATCGGCAACACGGCGCGGACGGCCGCGTGCAATCGACCGAACTCGGTATCGTCGGCAAACGGCAGATTGATGTGCATGCTCTGCAGGTTCGACCAGCCGTGCCCGTTGCACCCGAAAATGCGGTCGTAGGCCCGATAGATCGTGTCGTCGTCATGGGGCCACAACTTCGTGTCGGTGCCGGGATTCATCCACGGATGGGCGGCAGAAGGCATCAGCCGCGCACCGTGCGGCGCAAGGATTGCATCGACGCGATTGACCGCTTCCTGGAAGTCACGCGCGGCCTTCGCGAGATCCGGCGTGGGTCCATCGGTCTTCAGTTCGATCACGTGCAGGGCGAGTTCGTTGCTCCAGGCCAATGCGCCCTGAGCGGTTTCGTTGACCAGCGTGCCCTCTGCAGCCTCGAGTACACGATCCGCCAGGGGTGCGACTTCGAGGGTGTCGGCGGCAACGATCATGTACTCGATCTCGATGCCGAAACCTGCGAAGGCACCGAGTGCGGGCGCTTCTGTCACGAGGCGATCCGCTTGGTCGCTTCGATGCGTTGCAGGAACACGCTCAAGACCTCGCGATACAACGCCGTTTTCATCACGCGATCCTCATAGCCGGCATCGATACTGGGGTTGTCGTTGATCTCGATGACGTAGCACTGGTTTCCGATCTGTTTGAGATCGACACCATAGAGACCCGAACCGATCAGGTTGGCGGCCTTCAATGCCGTCTGCACCACTTCCTTCGGTGCTTCGCCGACGGCGAGGGTCTGGCAGCCGCCTTCGATCGCGTTCTCGCCGAATTCGTCGCGGCGAATGATCTGCCAGTGGCGTCGCGCCATGAAGTACTTGCACACATACAGCGGCCGACCATCGATGATGCCGACGCGCCAGTCGAAGTCGGTGGGCAGGAACTCCTGGGCGACGATCAACTCCGACTCCTTGAGCATGTCCTTGACCGTGGTGCGCAGCTCCGCCTCCGTGTCGACCTTCGTCACTCCTTTCGAAAAACTCGAATCGGGCTGTTTCAGCACCACCGGCAGATTCAGCGTGGGCACGATTTCGTCGATGTTGTCGCCATGCACGACGAGGGTCTTGGGGCACGGGATCTTCTGTCGGGTCAGGAGCTCCGCCAGATACACCTTGTTCGTGCACTTCAGAATCGAGTCGGAGTCGTCGATGACCACCAGCCCCTCGGCCTCCGCACGCCGGGCCATGCGGAAGGTGTGGTGATTGACCGCCGTGGTTTCGCGGATGAACAGCGCGTCGAACTCCGCCAGCCGCCCCATGTCGTCCTTGGTGATGAGCTCGACGGAAAATCCCAGCGTCTCGGCGGCGTCTTCGAACCGCTCGAGTGCCCGGGGATCCGACGGCGCCTGTTGCTCGGCCGGGTCGTGGAGTATCGCGAGGTCGTAGCGGGACTGGCTGCGCGGCCGTGCGCGCCGCCGTTTGCCGGAGAAGTAATCGGCAGCAGCCTCCAGCAGAAACGGATGCTCGCTGCTCGGAATGTCGCTGGCATCGAGCGTGCGGATGCTCTTCAGTTGCCACTCGTCCTCGCGGCGCACGAACTCGGCACGCAACAGTGGCGCTTCGAACAGGGAGAACAGATGCCATGCGAGCCGATCGAACTGTGGTTCGGCATTGCGCCCGAAGTAGATGGGCAACTCGGCTTGATCCACCTTCCAGTTCTTGAATGCCTTCTCGACGATCTCTTCCAAGTCCTCCGACAAGAGCCGCGCCACGCCCTGAAAGCGCAGATCCTGAATGGTCGCCAGGCTCGGCAGCGGATGATGGCCTCGCGCCGCCGCGAGCAGCGACACGTAATAGCCCGCGCTCTGGTACTTGTAGGACCGGCAGAGGTTGAAGACCTTTGCCGCGGGATAGTCGAAGTACTTGGGATCGGTCAGATAGGTGCGAGACGAAACGAGCGTCACACCCGGGATCTCGAGGGGCCAGTCCTTCGGATTGCTCACCACAAACAGAATGTTCAACGGCGGGTCGTCCTGCCCTTTGGAGTGATCACGAGGAGATTGGCATCGAAAGTCAGGTTGCCAAGTAACACCGCACAGATCAATCGGTTGATGTTCACCCAGTAGTGGGGCGTCTTCGATACCGGATTCGGCAGATAGGGATCGCTCACGCGCACCACGCGGTCGCGCCGGCGGTAGCCCGAGAGCACCACGAAGTGCCCGGCAGGTTCGCCACGCAGGTCGTCCGGCAAGTCGTTCGGGCCGAATTCCCGGGGCGTGCGATAGAGATATGTCGACGAAAGTCCCGCGATGACCGGTACACCACGCCGAATCAATCCCCTCAGGAACGGTGCGGTCAGATCGCGAAAGCGCACCACACCGCCGTGCATCAGGAATTCCCGGTACGCTGCGGAGGCGAGCCGCACCGAGGCGTCGGCCTTCACGGCATCCTGTGCCGCCAATCGCTCCTCGAGGTCGACTTCACCGGTCTTGAACCAGGATGGGTCGAACACTTTGAGATCCCACGTGTACAGCGTCGCGCTGTAGCCAAGCCCGAGCGCGTGACATCCCAGATAGGCCGCGTAAGTACCGCCGTGACTCAAACGCCGGGATTGCGCGATCACCTCTTCGAGCGGGACCGGATCGCCGTAGTATGCATACACCGCGTCGAGGCAAGTGGGCCCGCACGTGGTTTCATCCGGCTGGCGCTGGATGACGACGTCGAGCTTGGTGTCCAGCGGCAGTCGTCGCTGCATCAGCGCAGGAACATCTGATAGGCCGAATTCCCCGTTTCCTCCGAATAACGATAGCCGATGCGGTCGAGAAAGCCGCGCAGCACCGCACGCTCTGCCGGTCCAGCCTCGAACCCTGCCAGGACGCGGCCCCAGTCGGCGCCGTGATTGCGGTAGTGGAACATGGTGATGTTCCAGTTCTCTCCGAGGCCCATCAGGAACTTCATGAGCGCACCGGGACGCTCGGGAAACTCGAACCGGTAGATGCTTTCTGCCATCGCTTGGTTCATGCGGCCACCGACCATGTGGCGGACATGGAGCTTGGCGATCTCGTTGTCGGTCATGTCTTCCACCACGTACCCAGCCGCTTCGAGCACCGCAGCCAGCTCCGGCCGGCTGCCGTCTGCGCCGATCTGCAGGCCCACGTAGACGCGCGCTTCCGCGGAATTCGCGTACCGGTAATTGAATTCGGTGACGCTGCGTTTGCCGAGGGTGCGGCAGAACGCGCGAAAGCTGCCGGGACGCTCGGGAATCGTGACGGCGAAGATGGCCTCGCGCTTCTCGCCGAGTTCGGCGCGTTCGGAGATGTGGCGGAGGCGGTCGAAGTTGACGTTCGCACCCGAGTCGATCGCAATCAGATCCTGGCCCGCCACGCCGGTGCGTTCGACGTACTTCTTCAACCCGGCGGTTGCAAGCGCTCCCGCCGGTTCTGCGATCGAACGCGTATCGTCGAAGATGTCCTTCACCGCACCGCAGATCTCATCGGTGGACACCACGATGACTTCGTCGACGCAGCGGCGCGCGATCTTGTAGGTTTCCTTGCCGACCTGAGCCACCGACACACCGTCGGCAAAGAGATCGAGACTGTCCACCGGCAGGCGCACGCGGCGCTTCGCCGCCAGCGCAGCCGACAGACACGCGGAACCTTCGGCTTCCACGCCTATGACTCGAATCTCGGGCTTCAGGTACTTCACGTAGGCGGAAATGCCCGCGATGAGCCCGCCGCCGCCGACCGGCACGAAGATCGCGTGGATGTCGGATCCGTGCTGGTTGAGGATCTCCATGCCGATCGTGCCCTGGCCTGCGATCACGTCGGGATCGTCGAACGGATGCACGAACGTATAACCGTGTTTTTCCATGAGCACTTTCGCATGCGCTGCCGCATCATCGAACGTGTCACCGTGGAGAATGACGCGGGCACCGAGGTTCCGCACGGCGTTGATCTTGATCTCCGGTGCGTTGTGCCCCATGACGATGTACGCCTTGATGCCGAGCTTGTTCGCAGCGAGCGCAACCCCTTGTGCGTGATTACCCGCAGACGCCGCGATCACACCGCGCGCTTTCGCCTCTCGCGAAAGCTGCACCATTTTGTTGTAGGATCCGCGCAGCTTGAACGAGAACACCGGCTGCAGATCTTCGCGTTTCAGGAAAATTCGATTGCCGAGCCGACGAGACAGCTGAGGGGCTTCGTGGAGCGGCGTCTCGTGCGCAACGTCATAGACACGCGAAGCGAGGATCTTTTTCACATAACGTTCGAGCATGGTGCGGCGCTCATCGAAGGCGCGCCATGTTAAAGGGGGCATGTCATGGCGTCCACACGACGGAGACATCGATGACGCAAGACGCGCAGAAGCGCGCCGTGGCCGCCGCCGCGATGTCCCTGGTTCTCCCCAAATTGACGCGCGATGCCGTGATCGGCATCGGCACCGGGTCCACCACGAACTGTTTCATCGACGAACTGGCCTCGCACCGTCACGTTTTCGATGCCGCCGTTGCGAGCTCCGAAGCGAGCGCCGCGCGCCTGCGCGCACACGGCATCACGGTGATCGATCTGAATGCCGCACCCGAAGTGCTCGTCTACGTCGACGGCGCGGATGAGGTAAACCCATCGCGTCAGCTCATCAAGGGTGGTGGCGCGGCACTGACGCGCGAAAAGATCATCGCAACCGCAAGCCGCGAGTTCGTCTGCATCGTCGATGAATCCAAACTCGTACCCGTACTCGGTTCGTTTCCCCTGCCGGTGGAGGTGATCCCCATGGCCCGAGGGCTCGCGGCGCGCGCTCTCGTGGCCATGGGCGGTCAACCGGTGTATCGGGAAGGGGTGGTCACCGACAACGGCAACATCGTGCTCGACGTGCATGGCCTCGATCTGCGCGACCCGCGCGCGATGGAGTCGAGGATCAACGACATCGTCGGGGTCGTCTGCAACGGCATCTTCGCGGCGCGCGGCGCGGATGTGGTGCTCGTCGCAGGAACCGATGGCGTGAGACAGTTGTAGCGATCGAGATTTGGGGAAGGCTGCGACGAACGCGCGCGACGAGACTAGTACAAGAGTTATCGGAGCCAGTGTGGGAGCGCCCCCTGGGCGCGAACGGTTCGCGGGCAAGCCCGCTCCCACAGCAGCTTCGGCTACGGAAACACCTTCCCCGGATTCATGATGCCGTTCGGATCGAAGATGCGTTTCATGGCGCGCATCGCTGCGATCTCGGCTTCGCTGCGGGTGTAGCCGAGGAAGTCCTTCTTCAGGAGCCCGACCCCGTGTTCCGCAGAGATGCTGCCGTCGTGTCGCTCTACGATCTCGAAGATGCGCGGGCTGATGGCATG
>JBFKCZ010000045.1:0-10837 GCA_041620035.1 Pseudomonadales bacterium | reverse complement strand
GCGATCGGTCCGCACCTGCCTGCAGAGATTCGCACCTTTGACGAAGTCGAAGCTGCCGGTCTTTCCGGCATCGAACCACGCGATGGCGTTGGCGCGATCGCGCGAGCTCAAACCCAACCGACCGATCAGCAGTTCAGCCTGGGCGACGTGACGCTCGCGCACGCGGCCGCCGGACTTGGCGATTCTGCCCATGGCGGCGAAGGTGAAGGTCATCACCGGACGTTCCATGTCCGTGCGCCGGGCACCCAGCACCCTGCGAACGCCGACGCCGATGCGTCGCGCGATCGCATGCAGCCACCTTCGTACGGTCGCCGTCGAATGCATCGGTCATGGCCGCGGGTACCCATGACAAGGTTAGAACCGATTCCTGGGATAGGTTCTAGTCCGTGATTCGCCGCACCGCCTTCAGCGTTTCCGGGGAGCCGATGTCGAACCAGCGCCCCTCGAAGCGTTGGCCGGACACACGCCCTTGCGCGATCGCCTGGAAGTAGAGTTCGCGCAGTGAAAAAGCGCCATCGGGCGCGTTCTCGAACAGGTCGCTTCGCAGCACCGCGATGCCGCAGTACGTCAGCGGCCGATGGGATCCACGCGTGACCCGATCCTCGACGAGATCGAAATCGCCGGTGTCGCGATGGGCGGGGGTCGCGGTCAGCACGAGGTGTGCAAGATCGGAATCCTTCGGCAGATCCCGCAGTGTCGCGAAGTCGAACTCGACCCAGATGTCGCCGTTCAGGATCACGAAAGGCTCGGCGCCCAGCAGCGGCAGCGCCAGCTTGATGCCGCCACCGGTTTCGAGGCGTTCGGCTTCGCGGCTGTACGTCACGCGCACACCCAGGTCGCGACCGTTGCCGATCGCGGTTTCGATCTGTTCGCCGAGGTGGTGGAGGTTCACGACGATGTTCTTGATGCCGGCACGTGCGAGCCATCGCATCTGATGCACGATGAGGGGCTCGCCAGCGATTGGAATGAGCGGTTTTGGGAGGCGATCCGTGAGGGGGCGCAAGCGCTCACCACGACCTGCGGCGAGGATCATTGCTCTCATACGTGCGTCGCGAGCGCGCGTTCCACGTCGGGTTTCACCGTCGTACGCAGCCACCGGGACAGTGCGGCGAACTCGGGATAGGTGAACGTCACGTCGATCAGCTGATCCATCACCGGGAGGATGTCGCCGAGGTGCGTGTTGCGGCCGTCGCGCAGTTTCAATCGGGCGAAGATGCCGACGGCCTTGATCTGACGTTGCAGCGCGGTCCAGTCGACGAGCCTGGCGAACGTGTCGGGATCGTGTGATCCGCACGCAAGATGCGCGGCGGCGGCGAGTTCCAGGAATCGGGATCGCCAGTGTGCGATTCGTTCTTCCGTGAACCGGTGGTAGCAGTCGCGCAACAGCGAGGCGAGGTCGTAGCACTGTGGGCCCCAGAGTGCGTCCTGGAAGTCCACGAGGCCGATGTGGCGCTCGTGCCAGATGAGGTTTTGTGAGTGGAAGTCGCGGTGAACGCAGCACGATGGCTGGGCTGCCATGGCTTCGATCAGGGTTTCTCTCGTCGCGTCGAGAAGCGCCCGTTCCGAAGCGCTCACCGCGCGACCGAGCAGACCCTGAATCAGCCAGGTGGGAAACAGTTCGAACTCATCGTGCAGACGTGCGCGCGCGTACGCCGGAATGAAAGGCGTTTGTGGAAGCGACTGAATCTCGACGAGCAGTCGCAGCGCCGCTTCGATGGCCTCGTCCTCCTCCCCGGTGCCATACACTTCCCCGAGTCGTGTGCTGACGAGGTCGCTCACCATCAGGAAACCGTTTGCGACGTCGTGGCCGATCATCTCCGGGACCGGGATGTCGGCCGATCGGAAAAAGGTGGAGAGCCGTTCGAACTGCGCGTTGTTCTCGCGGTCGGGCGGTGAGTCCATCAGTACGCTCGTACCTGTCTCGGTGCGCAGTCGAAGGAAGCGCCGGAAGCTCGCGGCACTCGGCATTTCCTCGACACCGATCACGCGATCGCCACGCTCGCTCAGCAGCGCGCTCGCCCAAGCCAGGAGCGCTTCGCGGCGCGTGGTTTCGGCCGGGGTGTGACGCGTCGTCTGCATAGGCCGATGGTATCATCCGCGCGCACTCCGACTGTTCGTTCCATGCGCACGCTCTACCTCACGTTGACCGCGGTGCTCAGCATCAACGCCGCCGCCGATGATCGTTACGTTTGCACGCCGTCGGCGGAGGGCAAGGACTGGTCCTGCGCCGAAGATGTGAGTGCGAACGAGCGCCGGGTATTGCTCGCGCGTGCCGCGGAAAGCACACCTGCCTCCACGTCCTCCACGTCCTCCACGTCCTCCACGTCCTCCACGTCGGCCCGTGGACATGTGCTGGACTGGGTCGAACGCGTCGATCTGCCTGCCGCTCGGCTCGCCGAGATGCCGGCGTACTGCAAGGGAGCCTACGTCGAACCCACCTATCCGTTGCCGCGGGACGCCGACAGTACGGCTCAGCCCATCGCCGTGAGCGCGCGTGCGGCTCAATACTGGCAGGGCGATCGGGCCGAGCTGACGGGTGGCGTCGAGGTCCGGCAAGGCAACCTGAGCCTCGCGGCCGATGAAGCCACCTACCACGAGCGCTCGGGTGAGGTTGCGGTCACGGGCAACGTGACCCTCCGACAGCCCGGCTTGCTGGTACATGGCGATGCCGCGGAGGTTGCCGTTCGCACCGGTGCGGCTCAGGTCCGGGATGTCGAGTTCGTCATTCACGACGCGCGCATGCGTGGCACCGCGCAGGCGCTGCGCGTCGATGAGAAGGGCACACTGACGGTCGACAGCGGCGGCTTCACCACGTGCGAGCCGGGCGATCAGAGCTGGTCGATTACCAGTCGCACGGTCGTCATCGAGCCGGACGCCAACCACGGGGTGGCCCGCAATGCCGTGCTGCGAGCGGGCAACGTGCCGTTGCTCTACACGCCCTACATCCGCTTTCCAGTGACCGATGAGCGGCTGTCCGGATTTCTGTTTCCCGATGTGGGATATGGCGACGACGACGGTATCGACATCGGTTTGCCCTACTACCTGAACCTCGCGCCGAACTACGACGCCACACTCACGCCCAGGTACATCTCCGAGCGTGGTGTGGGTGGCGAAGTGGAGCTGCGCCATCTGTCGAAGTCGAGCCACACCGAACTCGGCGGCGCCTATCTCGTCGATGACGACTCATACAACGGCGATCTGTCGCGCGATGACTTCGAAGACCTCGGCTTGCCGGGCAGGTTCGATCCCGCCGATCGCTGGCTCGCTACCGCCGAACATGCGGGGCGATTCGGCGATCTCGGCACGTCCGTGAGTTATGCCAAGGTCAGCGACGATGACTACTTCCGCGACCTGGGTACCAACCTGTCGGTGACCAGCACGGTCGACCTCGAGCAGCGCGCGGAACTGAACTATGGCATCGGTGCGCTGCAGCTGCGGCTATGGGCGCAGGACTTCCAGAACCTCGATCCGCTGGGCACCGATGCATACCGGCGGCTGCCGGAGATTGCCCTCCACTATGACGGTCGCGTAGCCGGCCCACTGCAATGGTCGGTGCGCGCGAGTAGCGCCGAGTTCGATCGCGACGACACCGGTTTCGCCGGGATCGACCGCATCGATGGCAGGCGGCATCACATCGAGCCTCGCGTCGAAGTTCCGCTCTCGTGGCCGGTCGGATTTCTGCGGTTCGGCGGCGGTTACCGATATACCCGGTACGATCTGAACGATGTCCCCACTGGCGCGGACGACCGCCCGGATCGGCGGATCTGGCTCGGACAGGCGGATGGCGGGCTGTTCTTCGAACGGGAGACGAGCTGGTTCGGTGAGTCGTTGCTGCAGACCCTCGAGCCGCGCGTTTTCTATCTGTATCAGGAACACGAGGATCAGACGGCGCTGCCACTTTTCGATGCGATCGATCTCGACTTCACCTTCAGTCAGCTGTTCCGCGACAACCGCTTCAGCGGCCTCGACCGCATCGGTGATGCGAACCAGGTGTCGGTCGGCGTCACCACGCGCTTTCTCGAGCGCGACACCGGCATGGAACGATTGCGCGCCAGCGTGGGTCAGATCCGCTACTTCGACCGGCGCGAAGTCACACTGCGCGACGTGCAGACGGCGCGCGATCGGCGCTCGTACTCGGCGATGGCCGGCGAGATCGCCGTGCAATTGATGACTGGCGTGTCCTTGACGTCGACGCTCGTGTGGAATTCACAGGAGAACGAATGGCAGGAAGTCGGTGCGCATCTGCAGTTCCGGGGTGCCGGCCGGGGCATCTTCAACGTGGGCTACCGGGGTCGACGCGACGAGGCGCCACGGCTCGAGCAGGTCGACGTGTCGTTCTACTGGCCGGCATGGCGCAGCTGGTCGCTGATGAGTCGCTGGAACTACGACGTCGAGGAGCGCAGGGTGCTCGAAGCTTTTGGCGGCGTGGAATACAACAACTGCTGCTGGCAGGCCCGCGTACTCGCCCGTCGATTCGTATCGAGTGCCGATGAGGCGTTGGGATTCGAGCCTCAGACCGACGATGGCATCTTCCTGCAGATCGTATTCAAGGGCTTGGCCGGAATCGGGGGTAGAATCGACGCCCTCATGGAGAATGGCATTCGCGGGTACCGCCCCGAGGAGTATTGATCGATGGCATTGAGGACCCTAGGGAAGCTCTGCACAAGTTGCGCCCTGGCGATCGCGATCGCGGCCAGCGCGCATGCGTACACGGAGCTGGATTACGTCGTGGCCGTGGTCGACGACGATGTCGTACTGGCGTCGGAACTCATCAGTCGGCTCGAGTCGGTTCGACAGCAGATGAGTGCCGCCAACGTCACACCGCCGTCCAACGACATACTCTTCAGTCAGCTGCTCGAGCGCCTGATCATGGAGAACATCCAGCTGCAGATGGGCGAACGCGCCGGGGTTCGAATCGACGACGAGACGCTGACGCGTGCTTTGGAAAGCGTTGCCGAGCAGAACAAGATGAGTCTCGCCCAGTTCACACAGGCATTGGCCATGGACGGGGTCGACTATCGGGAATTTCGCGAAGATGTCCGTCGCGAGATGATCATCGGCCGCGTGCAGCGCTCGCGCGTGAACTCGCGGGTGTACATCTCCGACGAAGAAGTGAGCGCGTTTCTTGCCTCGCCGTTGGGTCGGCAGACGCTGTCCGACGAGTATCGCGTGGGACACATTCTCCTCGCCGTTGCGGACGATGCCACCGCGGAAGCGGTCGCGGCAGCGGAGAAGAAGGCGAACGAGATCTACAGTCAACTCAAGGACGGCGCCGACTTCCGTTCGCTGGCCATTGCCAATTCGGCGGATTCGCGCGCGCTCGAGGGTGGCGATCTCGGCTGGCGGAAGGCGGGCGAACTGCCGTCGCTGTTTGCCGAACAGGTGTTCGGACTGCAGGTGGGTGAAACGGCTCGGCCAATTCGCAGCGGCAGCGGCTTCCACATCGTTCAGCTCACCGACAAACGCGGCGCCGGCAACGAGGTGGTGGAGCAGACGCTGGTGAGCCACATCCTGGTCAAGCCGTCGGCGATTCGCACCGAGGAGGAAACGGAGATCCTCATTCGCGACCTGCATCGGCGGATCAAGAACGGCGAGTCCCTCGCCGACCTCGCGCGCATCCATTCGGAAGATCCTGGCAGCGCGCTGGCCGGCGGCGACCTCGGCTGGTCGGAGCCCGAGAAGTTCGTGCCCGAGTTCGCTGCAGTCCTGCGGGATACGCCCGAGGGGGCGGTGAGCGAACCATTCCAGTCGGGCTTCGGCTGGCACATCATTCAGGTCAACGGTCGGCGCCAGCAGGACATGACCGAAGAAGCGCGCCGCAACCTCGCCATTCGGGTGTTGCACAGCCGCCGCTTCGAAGAAGAGCTGCAGGAGTGGTTGCGCGAAATCAGAGACGAGGCGTTCGTCGACATTCGCCTGAAGACGGGTGCCGGCGCGACCTGATGGAATCCGGCTGATGCCTCTGCCGCTCGCCCTCACGCCGGGTGAACCTGCGGGCATCGGGCCCGACATCACCGTGAGCTGGGCGCAGCGCGCGCGCGACTTCGACGTGGTCGCCTTCGCCGATCCCGACATGCTCCGGCAAAGGGCGCTGCATCTTGGGCTCGCCCTGCGTATCGAAAGCGATCTCGATCGCGTCGCACGGAACGCTGGTGCGCTGACGGTAGTGCCGATAGAGGCGCACGCACCGGTGAGGCCGGGCGTGCTCGATACGGCGAATGCCGGTTACGTGATCGAGACTCTGACCGCGGCCACCGATGCCTGTCTCGAAGGCCGCTGCGGTGCTCTGGTGACGGCGCCCGTGCAGAAGTCGGTGATCAACGATGCCGGCATACCGTTCTCCGGACACACCGAGTTTCTCGCGCATCGATGCAAGTCGGAGCAGGTCGTCATGCTGCTCGTGGCGGATCGACTGCGGGTCGCGCTCGCGACGACCCACGTCTCGCTCGCGGAAGTGCCCGCGCTCATCACGCGCAGCCGCTTGCGTGCGGTTCTGGATGTGCTGATCGCCGATCTCGTGCGTCTGTTCGACATCGATGCGCCGAAGGTGCTGGTCGCAGGACTCAATCCACACGCGGGCGAGGGCGGCCATCTGGGGCGCGAGGAGATCGACGTCATCGGGCCCGTGTGTGCCGAATTCGCGGACCGTGGTGTCGTCGGCCCGCTTCCGGCAGACACACTGTTCACGCCGCGGATGCTCGATGGTGTCGACGCGGTGCTTGCCATGTACCACGACCAGGGCTTACCCGTGTTGAAGTACGCGGGCTTCGGACAGGCCGTCAACGTCACACTCGGACTACCGATCGTGCGAACGTCGGTTGATCACGGCACCGCGCTCGATATCGCGGGCGCCGGCAAGGCGGACGAGAGCAGTCTCGAAGCGGCGATCGCGCTGGCCGTGCGAATGCGCCGGTGAAGCATCGGCCGCGCAAGCGTTTCGGTCAGCACTTCCTCGAGAGCGAGCGCATTCTGAGTCGGATGGCGTCGGTCATGGCGCTGCGACCAGCGGATGCGCTGATCGAGATCGGACCGGGGGAAGGGGCCCTGACGTCTCTGCTCGCGAGCGAAGTCGGCAAGTTTCGCGTCGTCGAACTCGATCGCGACCTCGCCGCCACGCTGGCGGAGCGGTTCCCCAATGTCGACCTGATCAACGGCGACATACTGAGCGTTCCCACGGCAACCCTGTTCGAGGGTGCACCGCGGTGGCGCATCGTCGGCAATCTGCCGTACAACATCTCGACGCCGCTGCTCGGCAGAATGCTCGATGATCTCGATTGGATCGTGGACATGCACTTCCTCCTGCAGCGCGAAGTCGTGAATCGGCTGGCGGCGCGTCCCGGTACCAAAGACTGGGGCCGTCTGTCGGTCATGGCGCAGCTCAGGCTCGAGGTCGAGCCTTTGTTCGAAGTGGAACCACATCACTTCAGGCCCCCTCCGAAGGTCGTTTCGACGTTCGTGCGACTGTTGCCACGGACGTCTCCCGTGCCATTGCACGACCCCGTGCTGTTCAATCGCGTGGTCAGTGTCGCCTTCCAGCAGCGACGAAAGCGCCTCAGTAATGCACTAGAATCCTTCGCGATCGATTGGAACCATGCGCCCGTAGATGCCGGCCTGCGACCCGATGCGGTCGGTCTCGAGGGCTATGTGGATCTGACGAATTTCATTGCGGAACGAGTTTCATGACATCGAAGCAGGCCGCCGGTGGCCGGTTCCTCGTGATCGCGCAGCCCCGCTACATTGCGCGCGAATCCGATGCGGGCGCGCGGCGCTATGTGTTTGCGTACACGATCACGATCGTCAACCAGGGCAGCATTGCGGGAACGCTGCGTAATCGACATTGGGTGATCACCAACGCCGATGGTGAGCGGCAGGATGTGCGTGGCCGCGGCGTGGTGGGTGAGCAGCCTCGAATCGAACCGACGAAGTCCTTCACGTACACCAGTGCGGCCGTCATCGAAACGCCCGTCGGCACCATGCATGGCGAGTACGAATTCGAACTTGATGACG
The DNA here is from genome assembly GCA_041620035.1 of Pseudomonadales bacterium. Classification (GTDB taxonomy): domain Bacteria; phylum Pseudomonadota; class Gammaproteobacteria; order Pseudomonadales; family Azotimanducaceae; genus SZUA-521. The sequence goes on along the minus strand of JBFKCZ010000045.1, from coordinate 2,830 downwards.
GCGAGCGCCTGCTCGTTCCGATCGCCGCGTTCTCGCTTTCGGTTCCGAATCTGGTGCACTGACGTGGAATGTGGTCGATGACCACCTACGCCATCGGCGACGTACAGGGTTGCTACGACTCGTTGATGCGGCTATTGGACGCCATCGACTTCGACGCGACACAGGATCGGCTGTGGTTCGTGGGCGACCTCGTCAACCGCGGGCCGCGATCTCTCGATGTCCTCCGCTTCGTGCGTGACCTTGCCGGCGGCGCCGTGACCGTGCTCGGCAATCACGACCTTCACCTGCTCGCGGTCTTCGATACGGGACGAGCGCGGCGCAGCGATACACTCGGCGAGTTGCTCGCATCTGCCGAGTGCGAGGAACTCATCGCTTGGCTCGCGGCACGGCCGCTGATGCACGTCGATCGCGACCTGGGTTTTGCGATGACCCATGCAGGCATTCCGCATGTGTGGAGCATCGACCAGGCGCAGGCTCGAGCGCGCGAGGTCGAGACGGTGCTGCAGGGCGACCGCCGTGGCGAATTTCTCCGCGCCATGTACGGCAACGAACCGGTGGCATGGCGCGACGATCTCGAGGGCTACGATCGCCTGCGTGTCATCGTCAACTATTTCACCCGCATGCGCGTCATCGACGCCGATGGCGCACTCGACCTCGGCTTCAAATCGGGGGCCGATTCCGCCCCGGCCGGATTTCGGCCCTGGTTCGCGGCGTATCGTGACCGCCCCCTGGGGCTGCGCCTGGTGTTCGGCCACTGGGCGGCGCTGAACGGCGTGTGTGACGTCGCCGACATTTTCGCCCTTGACACGGGCTGCGTATGGGGCGGGACCCTCACCGCACTGCGGCTCGTCGACCAGGAACGCTTCTTCGTCGGGTCTGTCCAATAACGGTAGGTGTACTGTGACGCGTGTCACTAGCGCATTTGCCGCGCTGTACTAGCGTTACAACAGGCGTACCAGGCGAAGGACTCACGGCAGGGCGCCGCAGTGTGAGACCTCCGTCATGTTCCCGATGCCCTGATCGGCGATTTGGACATGGAGGAGTCAGTAATGGGTGTATTCGAGCACTTCCGCGCGCGATTCGACGCAACGCAACAGGAAGACTACAGCCTCTCGGAATATCTCGAGATCTGCCGTACCGATGCGAGTGCGTATGCAACCGCCGCAGAAAGGCTGCTTCTGGCGATCGGCAAGCCAGAGTTCGTCGACACCGCCAAGGATGCGCGGCTGTCACGGATCTTTTCCAACAAGGTGATCAAGCGCTACCCGGCCTTCGCCGAGTTCTACGGCATGGAAGAGGCGATCGAGCAGATCGTGTCCTTCTTCCGGCATGCCGCACAAGGGCTCGAAGAGCGTAAGCAGATTCTGTATCTGCTGGGCCCTGTAGGCGGCGGCAAGTCGTCCCTCGCCGAGAATCTGAAGGCGCTGATGCAGCGCATGCCGTTCTACGCGATCAAGGGCTCGCCGGTGAACGAATCGCCGCTCGGTCTCTTCGACCTTGCCGAAGACGGCGCCATTCTGGAAGAAGACTATGGCATCCCGCGCCGCTATCTGAGATCCGTCATGTCGCCTTGGGCCGCCAAGCGTCTGCGCGAGTTCGGCGGCGACATCTCGCAGTTTCGGGTGGTGAAGCGCTTTCCCTCGATCCTCGATCAGATCGCCATCGCCAAGACCGAGCCGGGTGACGAGAACAACCAGGACATCTCGGCGCTCGTGGGCAAGGTCGACATCCGCAAACTCGAGGAATACGCCCAGAACGATCCCGACGCATACAGCTACTCGGGCTCGCTGTGCAAAGCGAACCAGGGTCTCATGGAGTTCGTGGAAATGTTCAAGGCACCGATCAAGGTGCTGCATCCGCTGCTGACTGCGACTCAGGAAGGCAACTACAACGGCACGGAAGCCATCGGTGCGATTCCGTTCGACGGTGTGGTGCTCGCCCACTCGAACGAGTCCGAGTGGCAGAATTTCAAGTCGAACAAGAACAACGAAGCGTTCATCGATCGTGTGTACATCGTCAAGGTCCCGTACTGCCTTCGGCTGTCGGAAGAGATCAAGATCTACGACAAACTGATCGTGAATTCCTCGCTGAGCGAAGCGCCTTGCGCTCCCGATACGCTGCGGATGCTCGCGCAGTTCTCGGTGCTGTCGCGCCTGAAGGAGCCGGAGAACTCCAATCTCTTCTCCAAGATGCGCGTCTACGACGGTGAAAACCTGAAGGACACCGATCCCAAGGCCAAAACGCTGCAGGAATACAAGGACGCTGCCGGCGTCGATGAAGGCATGCAGGGGCTGTCGACGCGATTCGCGTTCAAGATCCTCTCGAAGGTGTTCAATTTCGACCCGAGCGAAGTCGCGGCGAATCCGGTTCACCTCATGTACGTGCTCGAACAGCAGATCGAGCAGGAACAGTATGCGGAAGACACCCGTACCCGGTACCTCAGCTTCATCAAGGAGCACCTGGCACCGCGCTATGTGGAGTTCATCGGCAAGGAGATTCAGACCGCGTACCTCGAGTCGTACTCCGAGTACGGTCAGAACATCTTCGATCGCTACGTCACCTATGCGGACTTCTGGATTCAGGATCAGGAGTTCCGCGATCCGGAAACCGGCGACATTCTCAATCGATCGGCGCTCAATGAAGAGCTGGAGAAGATCGAGAAGCCCGCAGGCATCTCGAATCCGAAGGACTTCCGCAACGAAATCGTCAATTTCGTGCTGCGCGCGCGCGCCAACAACAATGGCCAGAATCCGTCGTGGCTCGGCTACGAGAAGCTGCGCACGGTGATCGAGAAGAAGATGTTCTCGAACACCGAGGATCTGCTGCCCGT
>JBFKCZ010000044.1:0-10844 GCA_041620035.1 Pseudomonadales bacterium | reverse complement strand
GTCCTCGACCGCCACATCGATGAATTCGTCGAGCGCATGCAGCGCTGGCGCGAGCAGCGCGAAGAGTGGCGCCGCCAGCGCGAAGCCCGGCAAGAAGGCTCTGACGAGTCTGCCGAGCAGCGCCGCGAGCGCTGGCGCCAGCGCTGGGGCACGCAGTCCGCCGAGCACGATGCAGTCGACCGCCGTGGGACGATCGCCGAGCAGATACGGCGTTTGGCTCAACTGCCGCTCCAATGCCTCCAGGATACGGACGTACTCCGCTTCGGCGGCGCGCTGCTGCGATTCCGACGCGGTGCCCGTGGCGCGACACGCGCGTGGACCCCAGTCGCGCACGCGGGCCGCCGCCTCGGCATCGCCGTTCGCCATACGCAGTGAGGCGAACTCGGCGCTGCGCGGATAGTGCCAGCGGTAGTGCACCATGGTGCGCGCGATCCACTCGTCGAAGTATTCCTCGAGCACGTGCGTGAGCACCCCCAAGCGCCCCGCGGGAAACAAGCGGCGCTTCGGAAATCGCCCATCGAGCATTCGGATGAGCGGCGTGGTGTCCGCAATCATCCAGTTTTCGGGCGTGTGCAGAACCGGCACCTGGTGGGTACCGGCGCGGCGCTCGATCTCTTCGCGGTTGCTCGCGGCCTTCGAGCGCATCTCGAAGTCGGCGCCGTAGAAGATCAGCGCCGCTTCGAGCTTGCGTGTGAAGTAGCTGAGTTCACCGCCGTAGACGACGTACGGTGAGGGCACGTCAGAGCCGTTCGATGATGGTGCCCGTGCCGAGCCCGCCGCCACAACACATCGATATCAGCCCGTACCGCCCCTTCGTGCGTTCCAGCTCGTGCAACGCCGTGGTGATCAGTCGCGCCCCGGTTGATCCGGTGGGATGACCCAAAGCGATGGCGCCGCCGTTCGGGTTCACCTTGTCGGGATCCGGCCGATGGGCGCGCTGCCAGGCGAGCACGACCGACGCAAACGCTTCGTTGACTTCGAAGGTGTCGATGGCGTCCACCTTGAGGCCTGCTTGTTTCAGCACCTTCGCCGTCGCCGGGATCGGCCCCTTCAGCATGGTGACCGGATCGACACCCACGAGCGTGGTCGCAACGATTCGTGCCCGTGGCTTCAGCCCCATGGACTTGACCGCCTGTTCGGATGCGAGGATGACCGCGGCGGCACCATCGGACACCTGCGAACTCGTGCCCGCCGTGTGGATCGATTGACCCGCAACCGGCTCCAACGCGCGCAGCGCCTCCATGGTCGTAGCGCGCAAACCCTCGTCCTTGCTCACCGTATGAGTCGCGCCCGTCGGTTTGCCTTCTTTGTCGAGCACCGGTGCGGTGATCGGCACCACTTCGCGATCGAAGTAACCGGAATCCCACGCTCTGATCGCGCGCTGCTGACTGCGCAACCCGAACGCATCCGTATCGTCGCGTGTGATCTGATACTCCTCGGCGATCATCGCAGCGCCCATGAACTGGCTGGTGGGCTGGTAGCGCGATGCGTAGCTCTCACCCATCGGTACGCCGCCCTTCATATTCGAACCGAGTGGCACGCGCGACATCATCTCGAGACCGCAGCTCATGACGATGTCCTCGACGCCGCTACCGACCATCGCGGCACCGAGCGACGTCGCCTGCTGGCTGGAGCCACACTGGGAATCTACCGTCGTTGCCGCCACTTCGAGCGGCAATCCCGCGGACAACCACGCAATGCGCGCGATGTTGAACGATTGCTCTCCCACCTGAGATACACAGCCGCCGATCACCTGGCCAATCTGACTCGCGTCGATGCCGCTGCGCTTCAATGCCGCAAGCTGCACGGCGCCGAGCAGATCCGCAGGCATGAGCCCGGCCAGGCCTTTGCCGCGCTTGCCAATGGGACTGCGTACGGCTTCCACAATGTAAACATCCTGCATGGTTCTCTACTCGGAAATGGATTCGGGTGCCGATGTTACCGCAGCCGCACACGTTAGAAACATCAGTGCGACAAGAGCTTTGGCAGCTTGATCACGACCCGTTTACTGCATGCTCCCGAATCACAATCCAGAACCATCGGCCGAGTAAATCACCCAGAACTTCGTATAGCCGTCGGTCTCAAAGACGCCCTTCCACTCTTTTGGCACAGTGACCGCCTCACCTGCACGCACCACCTGTTTTGTTCCATCCGGGGATGTCAGCGTGATACTACCTTCGATGAAGTACATGAATTCATCGACACCGTAGCCTTGCGACATTTCATGCCGAGTTTTACCGGATCGGTACATACCAGAGGCAAATCTTTTGTCGCGGGACATCAGGCTGGTGACATCAAGAGTGACGTGGCCGTCCTCATGCTCAGTGCGGTTGACGTTGGCCCCGTCAAAAATCGCTCCTCCGACTTCGTCTTTGGTCACAACCACGGGTAGCGGAAGCGAGCCCTCCGCCGCGGATGAAAGCGGCAGCATGAACAGCGCACACACAAACAGACTTCGAATTCCCAGCATCGCCAACTCCTCGCTAAAACTCACTTACTGTCAATCGTGACAACGCACTTCCGTGTCGTTTCAACCGTACAAACAACCCGGAACAACCTTTGCGTAGCAGGCAGCTCTGGCCGGGTTCGACGTGAAACACGCTGCCATCTTCGTTGCTCACGTCGATCCTTACTTCAAGTTATGCCGCCGTCTGCTCTTCAACCGCGCGCCAGGCTGCATCAAACGCAGCATCCATCAACGGGGTTGCCTCAGAATCCGTGTTCGCGATCGATATCCTGCCGAATTGAGCGCGACCAACTTCATGCGGCGCGTTGCCTTCGTCCCACTCGGGGTCATACAAACCGAGATAGGAGTACGCATAGCCATGCGGAATCCGATTCACAGTGATCGCTTGAATGTCTGTCTCGTGGCTAAAACCATGTATTCCAAGCAGGCCTTGGAGTTGCCGACGGATTTGTGCTTCATACTGATCGAACGTAGTTGCGTAGATTTTGTGGCGACCTGCCCGGTAGAGATCTCGTGCTGTACTACCCTCAAGCGCCGGCGTTGGCGACCCCATCATGAATACCGCCATAGGATCTTCGACATTGCGCGGTGGTTCGTATCCACCATTCGTCATGGTTGGGGCGGCGCTCACCCATTGAAAGGGATCCTGCGGACAATGCGTGAACTTGACACCCAGCTTGGAGAAAGCCTGCCCGTTGCCGAGTAGCACATTCGCATAGACGAAGGGTGATCGAGCGCCGTAGCTCAAACCTTCCTTTTGCTCCTCGCTCATCTCAGGGCACAGAAGAGGAATCAGGTTGTTGTAGCAAGCCAGAATGCAATGAGCGGCGGTAACACTCTGCGGCTTACCTTCACGGACGTACTCCACCAGGACCGCGTCTTCGTTTGATTCCCTAACCCCCACGACCGTGCTATTCAACCGCAGTCTCGTTGCCTGTGCCCCGCGATCCAGTTCTCCATAGTTGAACCGGGCCATAGCAACGTCCTCAACCCCCTTCATGCCTGGCGATACATTGGGAATGAGTTTCTGGACGATGAGACGTGCGACCGAGGCGTTGCCATCCGGAAACATCCTGATTTCTGCGATACCTTCGATCATCATCGCGGCGAGAGAATCAACGAAGTTGGTGAGCCAACCCATGGCCCGTAAACCCGGCGCACCCGCTGAGATGGCTTCAAGCACGGTATGCTGCCACCCCGAGACACCGTTCAATACGAGCAGGTGCCCATCGAACATCGCGATGGTCTCCTGCGACAGGCCTACCTTATCGATCAGGAAACGGTTGTAGCTGACCGAGTTGATGTAATCGTACTGCTCGCTCCACGACAGATCATCCAGGACATCTTGCGCGCCCCCGAAGAACGCAATCAGCCTGTTCTGCTCATCTGACGGTATCGGTAGCGCCCCCACTGCAGCCGCATAGTCACCTCGTCCGTGCCAGAACTTGTACCAATGACCGCCAACGGTTGTGTGCCCATCCTTTCCGGGCATAGACATGCCGACACTTGCATGCAACTTTCCACCGAGTATCAAGTCATCCGGCGTATTGACGTCCATCGCGGCAATCGCATCTGCATCGATACCCAGGTCAATCATGAGCATCCCAGCGTTCTCGCTGTAATTGCTGGGGTGGTCGAGATTCTGTGCCCCGCCCAGGCTCAATACCATCCGGCCTTCATGGTGGAACTCATTACGTTTTGCGTGGCCACCAAAGTCATCGTGATTATCGAGAATCAAGATTCGTGCGTCAGGACCTATTTTCTTACGATAGTAGTAGGCGGCTGCCAGACCGCTCATTCCCGCTCCCACAACCACCAGATCGTAGTGCTCGTCCAGCGCTTCGTAGTGCGAGGGTTTCCTGCCCTCCCATGCCAGCGCATGCGCTACTTCATAAGAGCCCTCATGGCTACCCCGCATCCCCGTGAGCGTTGGTGGGTAGATCGCATTCGCCGGTGCGCTCTGGGAGGATTCAAGCGCCCATAGTTCAGCAGGCGCCAGCAATCCAACACCGGTACCAAGCGCTACCCCACTGATAAAGTCCCGACGCGATATGTTCCTACCCATGCGACTAGCCTTTAGCTGGTTTGCTCTTGCACCGCCCGCCACACAGCATCAATCGCTGCATTGAGGTAGGCATATGCTTCGGAGTCTGAGTTGGCAAATGGAAATCCGGCCGAACCGAGCCCGCCCGATTTCATGTCCCGCCTTACCTTCTTCTCGTCTGGCTCATTCGTCCCTGCTTCACGAGATCGGAAACCGAAGGCTACGCGATCTTCGGTGAGGGGTACTACGACCTCACCGACGCCTTGAAGCTCACCGTCGGCTTGCGCTATGGCGACCATACAAAGCGAACGCAGGACACGAACCCGTTCCTCGACGCGAACATCATCAACGGCCCGGGTAGCCAGGTGAGTCGTGAAGCCGGAATTGCTGGCGGCTCGGACAACGTGGATCGCGCAGCGTTGTATGGCGCGGGCGACGCTTTCGCCGCCGCGGTGGGTACGCCGTGACGGGGCGGATCGGTCTGGACTGGCAGTTCGCCGACGCGAGCATGGTCTATGGCCTCTTCCGCCGTGACTACAAGCCCGGTGGCTTCAATCCAGCCGTGAGCGATCAGTTTCAAGGTGACATCAGCTTCCATTTATCGGTGCGCTACAACTTCGGCGCCTAGCGAGCGGAGTTGGGTTTGGAAGGCGCTCCCGCTTGCGGGGGCGCCTTTTTTGTTTCCGGTCAGCGGTGGGATCCTCGACTGAGGCCTCGATCAAGCGGAACTAAAACCATACGACCGTATTGTTATTCTCGCACCCCGGCAGTAGGCTCGACGTCACACACATCGCCCGCCCGTTACTGCTGCAACTACGGCAGAGCGCGCCGCCACTGCGAGGCAGGTGAAGGATCCGGAAACATTCAAACCAAGCGGCGAACCACGGCGATTGCGCCGGCGCGGCTCGGCGCCAAACCAACTGAGGAAGAAGCAATGGAATACGATCTGATTATCTCCGGCGGTACGGTGATCGACGGTACCGGCACCGCAGGCGTCCGTGCAGATGTGGCTGTTACCGACGGTCGCATCAAGCGCATCGGCGATCTGGCCGGTGCGACCGCAAAGAAGACAATTGATGCCCGCGGCAAAGTCGTCACACCGGGTTTCGTCGACCTGCACACGCACCTCGATGCCCAGGTGGGTTGGGACCCGCTGATGAGTTCGAGTTCCTATCACGGCGTGACCACGGCGATGATTGGTAACTGCGGCGTCACCTTCGCACCCTGCCGCGCGGAGAACCGGCGCTATCTGGCAACGCTGATGGAATCCGTAGAAGACATCGCAGCGGACGCGATCATGGACGGTCTGCCCTGGGATTGGACCAGCTATGGTGAGTACCTCGATTCTGTTCAGGCGCTGCGCCCGGCACTGAATGTCGTGGGACTGGTGGGCCACTCATCCATTCGCTACGAGGCCATGGGCGATAAGAGCATGGACGAGGGTGTGCAACCTTCGGACAAGGAACTCGAGCACATCGCGCAGATGGTCAAGCAATCCGTGGAAGAAGGCGCAGTGGGCTTTTCGACCTCACGGTTCCTGTTGCACACGGTGCCGGACGGTCGTTGCACCCCAGGCACGTGGGCCGACTTGCGCGAAACCAAGGCGATCCAGGAGGCCGTGATTGCCGGTGGTGGTGTCGGCGCGTTGTTCCAGTCGGCCAATGACATGCAGACCCGATACGAGACGGAACTGCAGATGTTCCGCGATGGCACGGAGCTGGGATGTCAGGTGCTGTTCTCAGGTGGTACCGGCAGTCAGGGAGATGGCGGCGTCGCGCGCTGGGAAGCGTTCATGAGCAGCCAGAACGAGGGCGGCAGACGCATGGCCAGTATCTGCCACACCCGTCCGAGCGGGGCGTTCTTCGGGCTGGCGCAGTTGTCGCCGTTCACCAGGAAGTCCCGTGCCTGGAAAGAACTGATGGCGCTGCCCACCATCGCCGCGCGAGTGGCTGCCCTACGAAACGATGCCCAGCGCAAACAGCTCATCGCTGAAGGTATCGAAGCGGGCGACATGGACAAACTTGCTCACATGCTCCACCCCTTTGGCCTGGACGAAACACCCAATCTGGATTTCGAGCGCAAGGCGAGCCTCGCGCAACTCGCGAAGGCAGCCGGCAAAGATCCCGTCGAGGTGTACGTCGAGCGTCTGCTCGCCTCCGAGGGCAGGGAGTTTTTCAACTACTGGATGTTCGGAGGTAACCTCGAGAACCAGTGGAAGTACATGCAGCTGCCGCACGTGGTCCCGATGCTGGGCGATGCAGGTGCGCACGTCGGGTTCTTCACCGACACCGATTCGCCGACTGTGCTGTTGAGTGAACTCACCCGTAAACACGGCGTTTACTCATTGCCGGAAGCGATCCACCGGATCACCGGCAAGTCTGCTGCGATCATCGGTTTGCGCGAGCGCGGTGAATTGAAGGAAGGCTGGCACGCCGATCTCAATGTCATCGACTACGAAAACTTGAGCACCTGTCACCCAGAGTACGTCAACGACTTCCCGCACAACGGCGGACGTTTCGTCGTCAAGAGCAAGGGCTATGTCGCGACGATTGTTGGCGGTGAGGTGATCATTGAGAACGGCAAGCACACGGGCAATCGACCGGGTAAGGTCGTCCGCGAGTTCGTACGGGGATAGTTCACCCGGGGCTCCTGTGAGCTGAAGACGCCCCCGCCGGCGGGGGCGTTTATCACCTGAATCAGCGCGACCCCTGACCGTCGTCGATCTTGATCACCGTACCCGTCACGCACTCGGACGAGGGCGCGACCAGGTACAACAGTGTGCTGTCCATCTGCGCCGGATCGCCGAGCCGCTTGCGCGGGAAGTTCCTGGTGATGTCGCCGATGCGGCTCAGCATGCCGTCCATCATTTCCGACGCGAATGCCCCTGGCGCGATGCAATTGACGTTGATGTTGAAGCGCGACCATTCCACCGCGAGCGCTTCGGTCATGCGCACGATGCCGGCCTTGGTGATCGAGTACAGCGCCGCGCCGCCGCCTCCATAGTTGAATGCACCCATGGACGAGATGTTCACCATGCGTCCGGGCAGTTCCTTCGCGATCAACCGCCGCGCCACTTCGCATGACAGGATGTACGGGCCGCGCAGATTGGTGTCGAACACCGCATCGATCAGTTCGTTCGACATCTTGTGCGCGCGCTGCGCATCCGGAATCCCGGCATTGTTGACGAGTATCGTCACAGTGCCCAGCGCAGCTTCGGTGTCGTCGACGACGGAGACGAGGTTCTTCGTATCCGTCATGTCCAGCGGAATCGCCGCGCACTCGCCACCGAACGCGCGAATTTCCTTGGCCAGTTCCTCCAGCCGCTCCTTGCGGCGGCCGGTGAGTGCCACCTTCGCACCGGCCTTCGCGAGCACGAGCGCGAACCGGCGTCCGAGGCCCGACGTGGTGCCGGTGACCAGGGCCACCTGGCCCGTGAGGTCGATATTGAAATTGGGTGTGGGAAAGTCGGTCATCGCTCGAGGTTCCAGATGATTTGCGGTTAGTGTGCCCGATTCCGGGCCGCACGGCGCAAGAGAATCCGCATCGCCCCCGAGCGACGTTCGACCATCGAGATCTGTCAGGCCAACGAGTGATCGATGGTGTGCGGCACGATGGTGCGAATTTCGTGACCGTGCATGCGGTGCTCGCGGATGTCCGCAAACGTCTTGTCGATCACTTCCCGTCCGCCGGCACCCGCGTGATACACATTCGACAGAAAGTACAGCGTCCGCGTCGCAGCGCCCGTGAACACGAATACCGTGTCGACGAACCGGTTGTCCTTGAACGTCGGAGGACGGTCACCGTCGAAGACCAGCTCGCAGTTCTCGAACGTGCAGTTGTGAAAGAACTTACCGTGCAACTCGATGCGTTCGCCGGTGAACGTCTTGTTCTCGTAGTTCATGTTCCGCTCCTCTCGATCAGGCACCCGCCAACAATGCCCCCGCGGGCGGGTGCTGACAACCGCAGCTCCGGAGTGCCCACCCGAATACATTGCCCCACGAACGTCGGGGATGTCAGGATGACCCCTGCACACCAGGCCGAGCGCATAACGAATGATGACCGAGAAGCTCAGTTTCAACTTGAAGCTCGCCTACGGCATTGGTCAGGCCGGCGAAGGCATGTTCGGCAGGGGCTTGAGCTTCTTCCTGCTCTTCTACTACAGCCAGATTCTCGGCCTGAGCCCGGGGCTCGCAGGTTCCGCGATCGGCATCGCGGTGATGGTGGACGCCACTTCGGACATCCTGGCCGGGTCCATTTCGGATCACTGGCAATCCCCAATGGGGCGCCGTCATCCCTTCATGTATGCGTCGTTCCTGCCGTTGTCGCTGACCTTCTTTCTGTTGTTCTTCCCGCTGGTGACTTCCGAATGGGGCCTTTTCGTCTGGCTTGCGGTCTTCACGAATGTCGCGCGCACGATGATGTCGCTCTATCACGTGCCCCACATTGCGCTCGGCGCCGAAATCACAGAGGACATCAGCGACCGCACGGCGCTCGTTGCGTTCCGGCAATTCTTCGCAAACATCGGCGGATTGCTCGCCCTGACCACGTTCTTCCTGATCTTCTCGCCGCTGCTCGGAGAGGTCGGTCGATTCAATGCCGACGCATACACGCCGTGGGCGCTATGCATGGCGATCCTCATGGGCGGCACGATCTTCTGGAGCGCCTGGGGAACGCGCTCGGTCATACCGTTTCTACCCACCATTCCCAAGCGCCCCCGGATTTCGTTTGCGGCGCTGGCGGTACGGCTCGTGAAGGATTTCAAAGACGTGATGAGCAACCGGAACTTCCGCTTTCTGTTCTCCGGTGTACTCGTGGTCTACGTCATGGTGGGTGTCACGGTCACGCTCGACATCTACATGCTCACGTACTTCTGGGAGCTGAGCGACGCGATCGTGCTGCCCGTGATCGTTGCTTACGCCGTCGGCAATGCACTCGGCACAATGCTCTCGGTCAATCTGTTCGCACGCTTCGGCAAAAAGGCATGTCTGGTCGCAGGCGGTCTGTCGTGGGCGTTCTTTCAGACGCTGCCCGTGATGCTGCGTCTCGTCGGCTGGTTTCCCGAGAACGACGACGTCATCACCGTCGGGTCGACGGAAATTGCGCTCATCATGCCCATTCTCGTGGCAGTGAAGGTCGTGCAGGGCATCGCGACTGCACAGGCCAACGTGGGCTATGGATCGATGATGGCGGACGTCTGCGACGAACACGAACACCACACCGGACGCCGTCAGGAAGGCGCCTTCTTCGCCGCGGTTGCGTTTTCCGCGAAAGCGACCAGCGGCTTCGGCGCCGTGCTGGCCGGGTGGGCGTTGGAAGTGATCGATTGGCCCGTAGGCACTCTGATACGCACCGCCGCGGACGTGCCGCCCGAAACGCTGGTCAACATGGGCATCGTGTACGGGCCGCTGATCGCCTCACTGGGTTTCATCTCGGTGTGGTTCTACACGCGCTACGACCTGACCCCGGGGCGACACGCGGAGATGCTGGTGGAACTCGCCGGGCGCAGAAAGACCGCAATCGCGAACGGCGCGCGCTGACACGGAGTCAACCGATCGCCACGACCCCGCGCTGAATGAGCTTGCCGAACTCGGTGCCAGTCAACCCGACCACCTCCATGAGTACCTCCTCCGTGTGCTCGCCAAGACGAGGCGCTCCGGTGGAACCGGCACGAGTGAATCCCGAGAAGTTCAGGGGAATGTCGGGCGTCAGCACGCTCCCGACGCCGGCCTGTGCAACGCTCGTGAACAGCGGGTTCGCCGGCAGCATGGTTTCGACCATCTGCTTCACCGACCGATAGCGGCCCCAGCAGACGCCGTGCTCGTTGAACGCCGCTTCGACGGAATCGAACGCATTCGATGCAAACCACGGTTCGAAGATGACGGCGATCTCCTTTCGTGCGCGATAGCGCTCGCCCTCCCGATCGAAATCCAAATTCAGTCGCCGCGCCAACGCCTCGATTTCGACGCCGAGACCGGTCGCCTCGCACAACGCCCGCCACTGCTTCAGCGTGAGACCGACTACCATGACGCGCTCACCGCCCGCGCAGACGAAATCACGCCCGAACGCGCCAAACAGATAGTTGCCAGCGCGTTCGCGCTCGTGACCGAGTTGCGCCTCGGCGATGAACCCGAGATGACCCATGACCGCGAGCGCGACATCCTCCAGCGCGAGGGTGATGTGCTGGCCGTGCCCGGTCAGCCGCCGGTGCCGCTCTGCGGCCAGAAGCCCCACGGCCGCCATCTGTCCCGTGATCAGGTCCCATGCAGGCAGCACATGATTGACGACTTCGTCGCTGTCTTCGGGGCCGGTGATGAGCGGCAGACCGATCGACGG
>JBFKCZ010000043.1:0-10888 GCA_041620035.1 Pseudomonadales bacterium | reverse complement strand
ACCGAACGTTTCGTTCATCCTGTGTTCCAGCCCGCGCACGTATTCGGGCTGCGGTTTCGCAACCGCATCGGTCTTGCGGCCGGGCTCGACAAAGATGCGCGCTGCGTGGCTGGCTTGCTTGCGATGGGCTTCGGTTTCGTCGAAGTGGGCACGGTGACGCCACGACCGCAGCCGGGCAACCCGAAGCCGAGACTGTTCCGGCTGCGGAAGGATGGAGCGCTCATCAACCGCATGGGGTTCAACAATGCCGGCGCCACGGCCATGGCAAGGCGATTGGAGCTCGCGCGTTCGCGGCTCGATCACCCTGGGGCCCTGATCGGCGTCAACATCGGTAAGAACAAGGACACGCCGAACGACAGGGCGGTCGAGGACTACGCAGCCGCGCTGACCGAGCTGCACGCGTTCGCGGACTACGTGACGGTGAACATCTCGTCGCCGAATACGCCGGGACTGCGCGACCTGCAGGAAGCGGGTGCGCTCCTCGATCTGCTGACCCGGCTGCGCAGCCAGCGCGATGCCATGGCGCGCAGTTCGGGGCGACGGGTACCGCTCCTGGCGAAGCTCGCGCCGGATCTGAACGAGGCATCGATCGATGCACTCGCCGACGTGATGCTGCAGGCAGGAATCGATGGCGTCGTCGCGACGAACACGACGATCAGTCGGCCGCCGGGCATCGATGCGGTACTCGCGAGTGAGGCGGGCGGACTGTCCGGCGAGCCGCTCGAGCCGCTTGCGCTCGCGTGTGTCGCGCGGCTGGCGCAGCGCCTCGATGGGCGTTTGCCGATCATCGGCGTCGGTGGCATTCACAATGTCGCCGGTGCGCGCCGAATGATCGACGCAGGCGCCACGTTGGTGCAGGTCTACACCGCGTTCATCTACCAAGGCCCCAATTTGGTGCGCGACATCGCGCGATCGCTCGGAGGTGTGGCCGACGCGCGAGCGAAGCATTAGGCTCACCCTCCGAACCAGATCGGCGCGTGACGAAGACGTTTGCGCGCTGCACCGAAAAAACTGAGGACCGGAAGGCCTCGAGGCTACAAGGGGGAGTCGCATGGCGATGGGAATGGGAACGGTGGGCCGGTGTTTGGGGTTTGCGCTGTTGTCGGTCACGAGCGTGGTCGCGTATGGCGACTCGGGTGAGCTGAACAGCGGCGATACCGCCTGGATTCTGACAGCCGCGGCACTCGTGCTCTTCATGACCATCCCGGGTCTGTCGCTCTTCTACGGCGGGCTCGTGCGCAGCAAGAACGTCTTGAGCGTGCTCATGCAGTGCTTCGCGATCACCTGCCTGATCACGATGCTGTGGCTGATCGTGGGCTACACACTGTCGTTCTCCGAACAGGGCAATGCCTTCATCGGCGGTCTCGACAAGCTGCTGTTCGCCGGTGTCACGCAAGACGCGTTGCAGGGTTCGATTCCGGAGCCCGCATTCGCGCTCTTCCAGCTGACGTTCGCGATCATCACGCCGGCGCTCGTCGTCGGCGCGTTCGCCGAACGGATGCGATTCTCGGCGTGCCTCTGGTTTTCTGCGCTCTGGTTTCTCGCCGTCTATGCACCGGTGTGCCATTGGGTTTGGGGCGGCGGCTGGTTGTCCGAGATGGGCGTCAAGGACTTCGCCGGCGGAATCGTCGTGCACATCACGGCGGGTGCAGGCGCGCTCATGGCAGCGATCGTGTTGGGCGGGCGGCGCGGTTTCCCCGGCCAGGCGATGCCGCCGCACAACATGACCCTCACGGTTGCAGGCGCCGGCATGCTCTGGGTCGGCTGGTTCGGCTTCAATGGCGGCAGCGCGTTGGCGGCGAACGGTGATGCGGGTATGGCGATGCTGGTGACACACATCAGCGCGGCGGCGGGTGCATTCACCTGGATGGTGGCCGAGTGGATTCGCTACCAGAAGCCGAGTGCGCTCGGCATCGTGACCGGCATGGTGGCGGGGTTGGGCACCATCACGCCGGCCTCCGGCTATGTCGGGCCCGCGGGTGCGCTGGTCATCGGGATTCTGGCGGGCGGGATCTGCTTCGTAACCACCAATTACATGAAGCGGGTGTTGAAAATCGACGATTCCCTCGACGTCTTCCCCGTGCACGGTGTCGGCGGTCTGCTGGGAACGTTGCTGACCGGCGTGTTTGCGAGCAATGCGCTCGGTGTATTCAGCGGTCAGGAAGACATCGTCATTGCGGATCAGTTGCAGGTGCAGGCGATTGGCGCGTTCTCCGTGCTGTTCTACACCCTCGCGGTGACGTGGGTGCTGCTCAAGATCGTCAATGTGTTGACGCCCTTGAAGGTCACTCCCGACGAGGAAACCGAAGGCCTCGATCTCGTCCTCCACAACGAGCGCGGGTACGACCTGTAGTCCGGTAAGGCTTCTGGTGTCGTCGGCTCCGGGACACCGCGTCCAGAGCCGAGTTCCCTAAAGAATTCCGCGCCGCGGCCGCTAAGTCCTGTGAAGAGCCACAGGGATAGCGGCCATGCTCCATTCGATTCTCGCCCGACTCGACGTTCCGACACGGATGGCGCTGCCGCCCGTGAGTGCGGATCGCGGACTGCATGCAGCGGGGCCCGCCGCGCCTGCCGCAAAGCCGGTTCCGGCCAGCCCGCCGATGCCGGCGAGCCAGGAACTCGTGGCCTTCGAACGCACGCGACTCAGCATCGCGGCCGAGTCGAAGCAGGGCAATCACAGCCTGAGCTACAGCCTGGAGGCCACGTTCACGTACACCCGGATTGCGACCGGCGTGCAGTCGAACCCGACACCGGTCGCCGCAACGCCGGTTGCTGTGCCCGAAGCCGAGGGCGAAACCCCGGTCACCACAAGTGTGCCGGGCGCAGACGACGATGCTGCAACCAACGGGGGTACATCTTCGCCCCCAGTATCCGACGCATTGCCGCTCGAGACGCCGGCCCGCCCGTCGTTCTCGTTCTACGAGCACGTGTTGTTCAACGCGACGTCGATGACGGTGTCGATGACGTCCCGCCATGTCACACCGCCGCTCACCATGCAGTCTGCGTCGACGGCGCAGCAATCGCCGCTGGCGATCCCGACGAGCGATGAAGGGGTCGATCCCGCGCCAAAGCAGGCCGTGCAGCGACTTTCGGCCGACGATTACGCGCAGTCGTTCTCGCGCATGAAGATGCGCCACAGCGAATCGACGATCGAAACATCCCTGAGCCTCAAGTTGACCACGCGTGAAGGCGACACGGTTGAACTCGACTTCCGTCAGCTCGAAGTGCTGAGCCGCTTGCGCATGAAGGGGGTCGCGGAAGGCGGTGAGCTGATGCGCGTGCGTCAGAACGACTCCAGCATGGAGCGCGCCGTGCGCATGAACGTAGAAGGCGACCTGTCTCAGGCTGAACTCGCGGCCATCGACTCACTCCTGAACGAGGTCGTGCACGTGGCCAACAAGTTCTTCAGTGGTGACGTCCGGGCCGCGTGGGACAGACTGCTGACACTCGAGTTCACCTCGGATGAACTCGCCGAATTCTCGTTGCGCATGTCCGTGGCGCACACCAAGCAGGTGACGAAGGCCTATCAGGGCGAGGGTGGGCTCGCCGGCTTTGCTGCCCGCGACAAGCAGGCACTCGAAGTGCTCGAGTACCTGGCCGGTGAGCAGCGTTCGCTGATCGAAAGCGCACGGGCCCACTTCGACGATGCGAGCGCAGTCAGTCTGGTTCGGGAGCTGCTGCCGCAATTGCTCCCGAGCGAGCCTCAGGAAGTCGCGAGCGAAGAGCCGGCCGTCGTCGCGTAGCCACCGCGCCGATGCGCGCTCTCCACGAGTTGACGCATCAATTCCGCGAAGTCGATGCCGACGGCCTTGGCGCCGTCGGGATACAGACTCGTGGGTGTCATGCCCGGCAGCGTATTCACTTCGAGCAGTACGATCTCGCCCGAGTCGCGCACGATGAAGTCCGCCCTCGACAGGTCGCGGCACCCCAAGGCCACGTGGGCCGCGATCGCCACTGACTGAAGGGCGTTCCGAACCGTCTCGCTGACCCGCGCAGGAATGACGTGCTGACTCTCTCCCACCGTGTAGCGATGCTGGTAGTCGTACCAGGTGCCTTGCGGTGTGCTGATTTCGATCGGCGGAAACGCGCGCGGTGTTGCACCGTGGATGTCGAGGACGCCAACGGTGGCTTCCATGCCGAGCACGAACGGTTCCACGAGCACCCCGTCACCCATGCCGAATGCGAGTTCCAGCGGGGCTACCAGATCGCCGCCATTCATCACCGGGGTGACACCGATGGCCGACCCCTGACGCAGCGGCTTGACGACGACGCGGTCGCCCATCTTGCGCAGCACGGTGGCTGCGGCATCGGCGACGGGTGAGTGAGGCGCGAAGACGATGTCATCGCAGACCGGCAGGCCGACCCGACGGAACACGGCCTTGGCAAGGCTCTTGTCCATCGCGGCTGCGCTTGCGTGTACACCGCTGCCCACGTAGGGCATGCCGAGAATGTCGAGGTAGCCCTGGATCGTGCCGTCCTCGCCGGGTGGCCCGTGCAACACGGGGAAGACGACGTCGGGTGCATAGGCAAGCAGCGTCCGGGTCAGCGTCGCATCGAGTTCCATCAGTTCGACGTCGAACCCTGCGCTGCGCAGAGCTTTGTTTACCTCAGCGGCGGATGAGCGCGACACGGCCGCTTCACGCGACGGTCCACCGGCGATCAGAGCGATCTTCAGTGTGTCTTTCACGGTCGGCGCGCTCTGGCCGGTGCCAGCGTCGTGCGCGGGTCATGGATCGCCCACCGCTCGTGATCCCGCCAGGCGCCATCGATGTACAGGAAGTTCCGGCTCAGTCCCTCGCAGGCGAAGCCACAGCGCTCGACGAGCGCGAGAGAGCGTCGGTTGTCGGGTTGAATGTTCGCCTCCAGTCGATGCAATCCGAGTTCTTCGAAGGCGTAGCTGACCGCCTGTCGCAGCCCGGTACTCATGTAACCGCACCCTGCGTAGGGTGCGCCGACATAGTAGCCGAGCGACGCACTCAGGAACGTGCCGCGCACGATCGAATTGATGTTGATGACGCCCGTGATCGTGTCGTCGGAGCGGCGGCAGATCACGAGCCCGCGATGGTCGTCTTCCGCCATGCGGGCGAGGTACTGATCGAACATGCGCTCGGTGGTTGGCGGGGTGATCCACGGCTCGTGCAACTCGCGGCTGCACTTCATCAGCGCGAGAAACTCGCGGCGGTCGTTGCCCGAAACGGGTCGGATGTAGGCGTCAGGCGTCGTCACGCGGACCTCGCGCTGCATCGAGCAGGAAGATCTCCCACAGTGCCGGAGGAATCATCGCGATGCCCAGAATCAGGACGTGGACGGGATGCAAGCTGAACTCGCGTGCGAGCGGCCAGATCTCCGACCATCGGAAACCGATCGATTGCCAGCGTGCGAGCGCGAAGGTCGTCAATGCGAAGGCGACCGTGAGCAGGACGCAGCGCAGCAGCAACCGCGGTGACCAGCGTCGGGTCATCGTGCCGGCTCGCAGAACAGGTACGTTGCGCCACGCTCGCGGAGCCAGGCGTTGGCGAATGCATCGCGCGGATAACTCTGTACCACGCCGGTGGGACCGCTGCCGGCCGGATCGTTGACGTGAACCTCGGTGCGGTCGATCCCGGTCACCACGACGAGATGGCCAGCCGTACGTTCCAGCGGCGCACCGGGCAGACCGCCCGCTTCGAAGCGGATGCTTGCGATCACCGGTATCCCGCGGTCGAGAAACGGTACGGCCGAATCGATGCTGCCGAACGCCTCGACGCTGCCCAGAAGGCCCCACCGACTGGCGGCGCGCAACGCAAGCGGCCACACACCGTAGATTCCGGTCGGTGCATGCAGGCAGTCCTCGACGGTGGAGGCGAGGGTGGCCGGTGCGCCGAGAAAGCTTGCGACCATCGCCACACAGGTCGGCGAGCAGATGCGATGGCGGATGGCACGCGGTGCGGTGAGCTGCGACAAAGGCGGCACGGCAGTGCGGCGCGATTCCAGCGTACCGGTGCAGGGAACGATCGATCGCGGTCGAATGCTGACCGTGATCAGATAACGTGACGGGGCCTGCGACTCGCCTGTCACCAGTATGCGCAACTGCGAGACCGGGACGTCGGCGTCGACGGTGAAGTAGTCGAGATGCGACTTGACGGGACCGTCGGCGGCAGGCACTTCGGCGGCGTCCATGCCGATGGGCGCGAGCATCGTGATGCGTTCCGCTTCGCACAAGCCGATGTGGTGGCCGTAGGCAAGCGAATCGAAGGCGATGCTCGGCAGGATCAGATCGTCAGCGCGCAGCGCCGGCAGCGGCACATCGGCGAAGAATCCCGCTTCGTTGCGACGCCAGGTTACCTCCGCAGTCACCGGCACCGGGTAGCGTCGTGCAATGGCTTCCGGCGCGAAGCGCAGGGTTTGCATCGGTTGCATCGATCTTTTAGGTTTCCTCGCCCGCTGTGACGATGACGATCATGAATCGCACGTTGACGCTCTATTCAACGGCTGCCTGTGAACTCTGCGAACGCGCCGAGGGCTTGCTGCGCAGTATGCCAGAACTGATGCAATGTACCGTGCGGGTCGTCGACATCGCGGACGATGCGGCGCTCTACGAACGTTATGGCACTCGCATTCCCGTGCTGAGCGTTTCCGACAGCGAAATCGACTGGCCATTCAATGCCGACGACGTGATCGCGTTGCTCTGAGCGATCTCGAACGCCGTGCCGCGCTCAGCTGCGGTGAGGAATGGTTCTGGCATACCGAGGAGCTGGCCGTAAATCCAGCTGAACGCCAGCACGCCCTTCACGTAGTTGCGGGTTTCGAGGTACGGAATCATGTCGACCCAGATGTCGGCGGCCAGGTAGGGCCGTTCGCGCAGCCACCGGTCGACGCGATGCTCGCCTGCGTTGTACGACGCAGCGGCGAGAATCCGGTTGCCGTCGTATCGGGCCATCACCTTGGCGAGATGCCGGCTGCCGAGTTGGATGTTGATCTCGGGTGTCAACAGTTCCGCGCGCGACGGCACGCCGATGCCCATGGAGCGTGCCGTCAAGGCCGCCGTCGGTGGCATGAGTTGCATGAGTCCCAGCGCGCCTGCCGGGGACACGGCCGTCGCGCCGAACGCGCTCTCCTGACGGGTGATCCCGTACAGCAGACTGATCGGCAGACCCGTCCGCGTCGCCGCGGCTTTGAACTGGGTGGCGTACGGGCGCGGAAAGCGCGCCGACAGGTGGTCGGTCATGCCGGCTTCGCCGGCGGCGATCACCGAGAGATCGACCCAACCCATGGCGGCGAGTTCGAGGACCGCTGCCACTTTCGCGGCCTGATCGAGGCGGGCGGTCGCGAGCCGCCACTCGCGACGCGCATTGATGTTGTCGCCCACGGCATAGAGCTCGCGGACGCGCGCGAAACCCCGGTCGGCGAACGCGCGCGCCCTGGCGTCGTCTTCGACCGGCGGCTCGTCGGCGTTCAGCTGCGGCGGCAGGCCAACCCGTTCCGCCGCCATGAATCCGTAGTAGTTGCGTTCCTTCGCCAGTGCGGTGAGCACGTCGCGCCCGCTGGTTTGCGTACCCGTCTCCGCCGACAGCGCACGGCCCAACCAGTAGCGCCAGCGGATGTCCCCTTCGCCGTTGGGATCGACGGTACGGATCCATTCGATGGCGCGGCGGCTTTCACCTTGACCGACCGCGGCGACCACCAGTGCTTCGGCGGTTTCGAGATGGCGATTGTCGGGTAGCGGAGACAGATCCGGAGATTCGGTCAGGATGCCCTTGCGCGCCAGAAAGCGGCTGATGTCCTGATCGATGATCCGTGCCACCGTTGGCTCGAAGGACAGCTGCTCTTCGTAGTGCGACCACGCATCTTTTGCAGCCTCGGCATCGATGCGCGCCAGGCGCCGCAGGCCGTGATCGACGATCGTGCGGATGCGCGCCTGATCGCGGCGGAACTGGCTCACGACGGTAACTGCACTGGGATTGCGGTTCACGCGGATGAAGTCTTTTGCGTCCCTGAGGCGCGGTCCGGTGAGGTAGCGCGTGAGGTACTCGGCGAGATTGCGCTCGTTGGCCTCGAGGGCGAGGCCGACCCGCTGCCACACCATCTGCTCGGTCAATCGCTCGGCCTTTATCCAGGCTGCGAAGAGGGGATCGCAGCGCTTGTCCTGGGAATGTCCGACGAGCCACAGCGCGGGAACCTGGGCGAGCGCCTCTTCGTCGCGATCGAGCCGCATGAGCGCCCGCAGGTAGGCGCAGGTGCGCCCGACGTCTGCGGTCGGCTCGAAATGCTCGACCAGCGCGCGGTCGCGATCCCTCGCGATCAGCGCATCGAGCCAGTTCGCGAACAATCGGTCGGCGAGCGGCGAATCCGCCCACCGCTGGCGGAACGCGCTGACGTCCGCCGGCGCGAGTTCGTCGATGCGCCGGCTGAGGTTCGCGAACTCGAGATAGGGAAGCAGCACATAGTCGCCGAGTCCTGCGGCCAGTTCGTTGAAGTCGTGAACGTGGCCGCCACGCAGTTTCGAAAGTGCCGCGCGGTACTGTTCGCGTTGTTCGAAGGCGGAGGAGGTATCGGCCGCGACCTGGCATGGCAGGACGCAAAGCCCCGCCAGCAGGAGCGCAATGGTGGGAACGCGCTTCAGGAGGCTGGCGCGTCCGGTCCGACCCGCACGGCGAGAACGTCCGTTGTCGCGCCGTGGAGTACGGCGTTGGCCGTCGACCCCAGGAGCAGGGCGAGACCGTGCCGGCCGTGACTCCCAACGACCACGAGGTCGGCTTCCCGCTCGGTGGCGATGCGATGAATCTCCGATTCCGGGCGGCCAAAGATCAGGTACTGCCGATCGGCCGGGATGCCCAGGCCGGCGCCGAATTCCGCGAGGTGCGATTTGGCTTGCGCGTGAATCTGTTCCTGCACCGAGGACAGATCCATGGGAATGTCGCCGCCGTAGGCGAGACTCAAGGGTTCGATGACGTGTATGACGTGCAGTTCGGCGTCGAAGCATTTCGCCAGCGCACGCGCACGTGCGGCCACTCGATTGGATTCTTCCGTCAGGTCCACGGCCAGCAGGATGCGTCGGTAGGCGTCCATGTTGTCCCCGGTCTGATGTTCGGGCGACCATACACTGAAATCTCCGCACCGCTCAATACGATCTGGAGCCTTCGTGGATTGGATCATCATCGGTGTCGTGCTGCTGGCGGCGTTCGGCCCCGTGCTTTGGCTGGTGCCATCGCGGCGGGATCGGAAGCTTGCGCGCATGCGCACGCGGGCGCGTTCGCGTGGCCTGGCGGTGGAAGTGACGTCGATTGCCGATCCCAACCCGGCGCCCGAGGCGCGTGTGAGTGCGGGGGGTGTGCAACGAAATCCGGTGATTGCCGGTACGACGTATCGGCTCGATCTGCCCCGGGCCGCACCGCTGGCCGCCAAGTGGGCGCTGCTGCGGGCCGAAGGGGCAGGTCCGGCGGCAGTGGCGGGCTGGCGCTGGGACGACGGGGCGAACGCTGCCGGAGTCGACTGGTCCGAGGTTGCGGCGATACTGGCTCGGCTGCCGGGCGACGTGCTCCGGTGTGCCGCGGATGGGCGCGGCGTCGGTTGTTTTTGGCGCGAACGGACCTCGGATGCGGAGGCGGAAAGCGCCGTGGATCGGCTGGCGGAATGCCTGTTGGCACTCGCCCAGATCCAACAGACGCACCATGCCGCGCGGCAGGCCGAGCGCGACGCCGAACGGCTGATGCACGCGCCGCCCGAGCCCGGCTCGGACAGGTCTTCAAGTTGACAGTGCCAAAAAGGTCCGCGTATACAATGCGCCGTCCGCGCCGGAGGGATCCGGTGATTTCACGCCAACCACCATTCCCAGCTCAGGAGATTCATGGCCCGCGCTTTGGTCATCGTCGAGTCGCCCGCGAAGGCACGCACGATCAACCGCTATCTCGGCAACGACTACATCGTTCGATCGAGCGTCGGCCATATCCGCGATCTGCCGAGCGGCGGTAAGGCGCCCGATCCGAAAGCGAGGGCCGAAGAGGCAGCCAAGACCCGCAAGCTGAAAGGCAAACAGAAGGAAGCCTACAAGGCGAAGCGCGCCCGCGTGCAGCTGGTGCGGCGCATGGGGGTGGACCCCGATCACGATTGGCAGGCCACCTACGAAGTCCTGCCCGGCAAGGAAAAGGTCGTCGACGAGCTGCGCAAGCTTGCAGCGCGGGCGGAGGAGATCTACCTGGCGACGGACCTCGACCGCGAAGGTGAGGCCATCGCGTGGCACCTGCGGGAAACCATCGGCGGCGATCCAGAGCGCTACCGCCGGGTGGTGTTCAACGAGATCACGCGGCGCGCCATCAAGGAGGCGTTCGAGAATCCGACTTCCATCGACACCAACCGGGTGAACGCCCAGCAGGCCCGACGCTTTCTCGACCGCGTCGTCGGCTTCGAGCTGTCGCCGCTCCTGTGGTCCAAGGTTGCGCGCGGATTGTCGGCAGGCAGGGTTCAAAGTGTCGCGGTGAGGCTCATCGTCGAGCGCGAGCGCGAGATCCGTGCGTTCATTCCCGAGGAGTACTGGGAAGCGTTCGCGGATCTCAAACGGCCCGGAGCCGACGATGTGTTTCGCTTTCAGGTGGTGCGCGACAAAGGCGAGGCCTTCCGGCCCGGCAATGGCACCGATGCCCGCGCCGCGGTGGCGCGCCTCGAGGCATCCAACGTCGTCGTGCGTGGCCGGGAAGACAAGCCAACCAGCACCCGGCCGAATGCGCCGTTCATCACGTCGACCTTGCAGCAGGCCGCGAGCACGCGGCTCGGCTTCAGCGTGAAGAAGACGATGACGATGGCGCAGCGCCTGTACGAGGCGGGCTACATCACTTACATGCGCACCGACTCTACCAACCTGTCGGGTGATGCCGTGGCGAGCGCGCGCGACTTTGTCGGCCGTACCTTTGGT